>JARDZO010000004.1 GCA_029240815.1 Brevibacillus sp. | reverse complement strand
CCATTAACCCTTTTAATTCTTCGTTCTCTTCTACGAAAAATGAAAAAAGGCCGATTGCCTCCGTGGAGGATCTGCCTCACCTTATCCTGCTACGATGCTGCACTAGCTTTGACGGACTCCTGCCTCTGGCCAGCCTTGGATGACCAGCTCGGCAAAGGAACGAATCGTCATCTCATCCGAGCGGTCTTTTAAAAAGATGAGCTGGGTATCCAATCGCTGTTCGAGCTGATGCAACTGGACAAGCTCGCCAGATTCCAATTCTTCTTTGATCAGGTTAGCGCTGATTAATGCTACACCTGTATGATTCAAAGCTGCGATTTTGATCGCTTCTTCACTGCTGCTCTCGATCGCTGCAGCAGGATGATAGTTCAGTTCCGTGATGGATTGACTGTGCAATCCGTCGAGATTGTAGCTCTCCTTATAAATAAACGGATAATTCTCCAAAATGTAGTCCCGATCGTGTTTTTCAAAAATTTCTCTCGATGTAACCACCAGCAGTTGTTCCTTTTCAAGCAGCTTGCTCTCTACTTCCTGCTTCTCGCTATGGCCTGCAATGATGCCAATGTCTGCTTCATTGGACATAATCATGTCGACCGCATCGGCACTGTTGCAGGAAACCAGTTTCAGCTTGACCTGCGGATGATGATGAACATACGAGCGAATCAGCTGAGAAAGATAGTGTGTCCAGTAATACTCAGGAGCGGCGACCACCAATGTACCGTAAGGCCCGTCCAGCAGCTTGATGGCTTTGTCCATTTGTGAGACCACCGCAAACAGCTTGTCGACATGCTCCTTCATCATTTTGCCCGCGGGCGTGAGAAACGTTTTCTTCCCTACCCGATTAAACAATGGATGCCCGATTTCTTTCTCCAATGTCTGTATTTGCAACGTGATCGTTGGCTGTGTGTAACCGAGCAGTTCGGCAGCTTTGGTTAAATTGAGTTGGTCCGCCACGACCTGAAATGTTTTTAACGTGCGAAGCTCCATCCCGCTCCCCCCAAGCTCAATAGGTCTCTAAGAATTCAATGGTTACTATAGAATACGCTAATTTCATTATTATTTTATTCTATGCTAAAGTCAAAGCCATATCATTCACACCAGATGTGGAGAGGGGGATTTAGCATGTTTCCATTTAGAGTAATCGACCAGGCTAGCGTGAAGCAATTGCTAGACATGAAGCATGTGATTGAGCTAGTAGAACGTGCTTACACGTTAAAGGAACAGAAAGAAGCTTCTTTATTTCCTATGGTGTTCCATGAGTTTGCGCCAGGCAAGGCTGATATGGATATCAAATCCGGTCATTTGACGGGAGCTGACATATTTGGGCTGAAACTCGTTTCCTGGTTTGGTGAGAATCCTGCAAAAGATCTGCCGGCACTTGTCGGTTTTGTCATGGTTCTCGACAGTAATACGGGGGTACCCAAAGGAATGATGAGCGGTGAGCCCGTGACGCTCATGCGCACAGGTGCTGCTGGAGGGATCGGGGCAAAATATTTTGCAAGACCTGAATCGGAGAATCTCCTTTTGGTAGGTTCCGGTCATTTGGCAGCGTACGAAATCATGGCCACGCTCATCACCATGAAGCACATCAAAAAAGTGACCGTTTACAATGCAAATTCTTACGAAAAGGCCGCAACCTTTTGTGCGACGGCAAAAGAAAAGCTGCAGGAGATGTTTCTCGCTCCCTATCGAGATGACCAGGAGCTGTATCGTACATTGCTAGATCGAATCGAGATTGAATACGTGGCGACGGACGACATTCGTCAGGCGACAGAAGAAGCGGACATCATTATCACAGCCACTCCTTCCCACAAGCCAATCATCATGAAAGAATGGGTCAAACCCGGTACTCATTTCTCTTGCATTGGTGCTGATATGGCAGGAAAACAAGAGATCGATGAGAATCTGTTTACAACCGCTCGTGTCTTCGTAGATGACGTGACTCAGGCAATCAACGTCGGAGAAACCAAGGTAGCGGTCCAAAAAGGACTGATCTCCAAAGAAGACATCGTCGCAGAAATCGGCAGTGTGATTCTCGGCCAGACACCGGGTCGCTTGTCCGATCAAGACATTACCATCTATGACAGCACAGGAATTGCCTTGCAGGATCTGATCACAGCCGATTACATCCTCAAGAAAGCGGAAGAAAGAGAATTAGGTACCGTCGCCCAGCTTTAAACAAAGCGTCTAGTCAAAGGAGGAATTATTGTGGATATCAAGTTGTTTGCAGTGGAAGATTGGATGAACAAGTACGAGATGAGCGCGACCTACAATATCGCGGAGACTTGCGTAGATTCTTTGACCATCGAAGAGCTCATTTCCATCGACGGTACGAATCCCGCTGACTTTTTCCGCTCGCTGTATGATAAAAAACTGACGTACGGCCATATCGAAGGCTCTCCAGAGTTCCGTTCTATGGTTTCCGAGCTTTATGAATCAGTCGATCCTCATCATGTGCTCGTCATGAATGGAGGAATCGCAGCCAACTTCCTCGTATTTTACTCCCTTGTGAAGCCTGGCGATCATGTCATCTCCGTCCATCCGACCTATCAGCAAATTTATGAAGTCCCCAAATCTTTTGGCGCTTCCGTTGATTTGCTGCATTTGAAGCCAGAGAATGGCTTTATGCCAGATCTCGATGAGCTGCGCTCCCTTGTGCAAGAGAATACAAAGCTAATCTGCATCAACAATCCAAACAATCCTTCCGGCGCTATCATGGAACGGGATGTTTTGGAGCAGATCGTGGAAATCGCCCGATCCTGCGGCGCCTATCTATTGTGTGACGAGGTGTATCGCAATCTTTTGCAGGATGACGATCTGATCGTCCCTTCCATTGCCGATCTGTATGAAAAAGGAATCAGTACATCGAGTATGTCAAAAGCGCTCTCTCTTGCTGGGTTGCGGCTGGGCTGGATCGCCGCTCCACAGGAAGTGATTGAAGAATGCATCAAGCATCGGGACTATACCACGATCAGCGTCGGGATGCTGGATGATATTTTGGCCGTGCATGCCCTGAAAAACTACGACCTGATCTTGAAACGCAATCGCAAAATCATCAAAGACAACTTGGTTATTCTAGATGAGTGGGTAGCTCAAGAGCCTGCGGTTACGTATGTGAAGCCGCGTGCGGGTACGACCGCAATGTTGAAATATGATGTACCCGTTTCTTCTGTCGCCTTTTGTGAAGGACTGCTGAAAGAAACCGGGGCCTTCCTGACACCTGGCATTTGTTTCGATATGGATGGCTGGGTACGAATTGGCTATGCATGTGAAACGGAAATGTTGCGCCAAGGACTGCAAAAAGTATCCGAATACATCCGTTCCCTTCGTTAGAAAGGACAAGGCTGTGGAGATTTCCTCCGCAGCCTTTTCAATGCTCCTACCTTATTCAGCGGTTCCCAGTAACGGAAAACACCGCACTTGCAAGCCAAAATCTGACCGCAACAGCTCTTCATGCTCGCCTCGCAAGCCGGTTGTAATGAGACCTGCCCGCAAGACTCCTCCCAGATCAAACTGTACCTTGAGCTTATGTACCTCCACTCCGGCCAGCCGCAAAAAGTGCAAGACGCGATCAGGGGTAGCAACTGGGGCTGATCCCTCCAGAAAACACAAGGATTGCTCTGTCGCCTGTTGCTGTGTCTCACGCAAGACGTCACTTTCCTTCCACGTCGGATGCGGCGTGAACGGCTGCGTCAACAAATACGCCAGGTCCTCCACTACAGCACTCGCAGTCGGCAATTCGCCAGCGCCTCTGCCCGTAAACAACAGATCACCGACGATGTTGCCTGACAGTTGAACGGCGTTGAAAGCGTCATGAATTTGTGCCAATGGATGACCTGTCGGCAGCATCGTTGGCTCCACGGAGAGGCGAATTCCTTCCGCAGACTGATTCGCTTGGGCGATTAACTTGATCCGATAGCCAAGCTCACTGGCGATCCGAATCTGGCCTGCCGTCAGGTCCGCAATGCCTTTCCTGTTTACTTCCGCCAACGGCAAGGATTCCCCGTATACCAGCTGTGCGAGAATATACAATTTATACATGGCATCAAAGCCTTCCACGTCAGAGCGCGGATCTGCCTCCGCATACCCCAGCTCCTGAGCCTGCTTGAGGACTTCCAGATACGAGAGCTGTTCTGTCTCCATTTTCGTCAAAATGAAGTTGGTCGTACCGTTGAGAATTCCACGAATGCCGCTGATGTCGTTGGTTCTGAGGAACTGGCGCAGGACACTGAGGATCGGAATGCCGCCTGCCACGCTCGCTTCGTACGCCAAATGTACTTGGTGTCGGTTTGCCAGATCCACGAGCTCCGTTCCTCTTTTCGCCAGCAATTCCTTGTTGGCTGTGACCACATGGCAGCCCTTTTCGATCAGAGCACGCACGTAATCGTAGGTAGGGTCAACACCGCCCATAACCTCGACGACGATGTCTACATCGCTTTTCAGCACGTCTTCAAAGTCTGTGGTCAGCACAGAACGATCGAGATGAACAGCCCTTTCCTTTTCCGAGTCACGTACCAGTGCTTTGACGATCTCGATTCGTTTTCCCAGACGCGACGACAGCTTTTCCTGTTGCGAACGGATCGTTTTGATCACTCCGCCCCCCACTGTTCCCAATCCCAACAACCCTACTTTTACGACTCCCACACTCATCATTTTCACCCCATCAGCAGTATGTCGAACAGCAAAAAAACCTTCTTCGATAAGAAGAAGGTTGGTTGACATCGCGCGCTCCCTCTTCTTATCTTGCAGGACGCAATCCTCCTGCAGGAATTGGCACCTTGTCACCTACTTCATGACGGTTGCCGGGCTTCATCGGGCCAGTCCCTCCACCTCTCTGGATAAGAAAAAAACAATTATGTAGTTCTCTAACCTGGACAAAACAAAAAACCTTCTTCGACAAGAAGAAGGTTCGTAATGACGTATACGAGTGACCCGCTTCTTATCTATCGAGACGTACAGTCTCGCAGGAATTGGCACCTTGTCACATGATTCATGACGGTTGCCGGGCTTCATAGGGCCAGACCCTCCACCTCTCTGGATAAGAACCTTGTATGCTATTGAGGTTTATTCTAAGAAATTCCAACGCATCCGTCAACACAAAATTCGTTCAATTTACAGAAGAAGGGGTTTCTTCTCCCCTGGCCGCTTCAAAGAGATGATTTGGAATAGCAGCCTACACGCCAATATCGAATAGACTGTTTGTGCTACGATCTCTAAAGGAGAATAACTCCGCCGTGATCGAGGCGGAGTTTTTTGCTATACGTGATATCTTTCCTCGAGAATCTTGCCATGATGGAGCTCATGACCGGCAATGATATACGCTAATGCCCTAGCAGAACATTCGCTGTTGTTTGCCATTCCCTTTCGAGCCCAAGCATCCACCGGAACCCCCTTGATCAAGGCAAGAGTGGATTTTCGCACCGCTCTGTACTCCTCCAGCAGATCAGCCATCCGACGGGAGCCAAAGGAACCCTCCGTCACATAGGCTTCATCTTCATAGCCAGATAAAGGAGTCTCGTCACCTCTAGCAAACCTCAGCAGACGGTAACACATGATTCGTTCCGTATCGATGATATGGCCAAGCACTTCCTTCACGGACCATTTTCCGGGGGCATAACGATGAGCTTCTTGTTCTTCCGTCAGGCCAGAAAACTTCTTTGTGGTTTCCTCCAACTGCTGGGATAACGATAGCTGCAGATCCCCTTCTGGAACCAGATCAATATATTTCCCGTAGTACACGTTGTATTCGTCTTTCGTTGGACGGTTAGTCATCTCCTATTTCCCCCTTAAGATTTATGGCAATTCGAATCTTCAGCTAATTCGGGTGGCAGGTGCTTCCTGTGAGTAGTCAAGAAGCGGGATCGAAATCGTAAAGCGCGTCCCTGCTCTCGGCTCACTTTGAACGGCGACAGAGCCACCCATGGCGCGAATCACTTGAAATGAGTAGGTCAACCCGAGGCCCGTACCACTTGATTTCGTAGAGTAATAAATCGAGCCCAGTCGACTGATCTGGTCAGCGCTCATTCCAACTCCATTATCCTTGATGATCAGCAATACATTTCGGTCCACCAGATTCAGACTCAGAGACACTTTTGCATGCGGAATTTCCACACAAGCCTCAATGGCATTTTTCATGAAATTCACGAGTACTTGCTTGACTTCATCCCCATTCGCGATGATCCATACAGGAACAACAGGCTTGTGCTCCAGCTCAATCTCGACGTTGCTCATGATGGCATAAGACGACATGACATCCATGATGACTTGCACTTGGTGTGAGAGGTTTGTTTTGCCCATTTGCTTGCTAGGTGGCTTGGAGATGGAGAGATACTCAGATAAAACAGACTCGGTTCGATCAATTTCCATGAGGCTGATGTCGATGTACTGCTCTATCTTTCCTTGCTCCAATGCGCTATACCGAATCAACTTTAAAAATCCCTTTACCGCGGTGAGCGGATTACGCACCTCATGAGCGAGAGAAGCAGCGACGTGACTGATTGCTTCAAACTTTTCATTGTGAGAGTAGTTGATAAACAGGGCTTTGTCGGTAACAGCCTTGTGAAACAACGTCACCAACAGCCAAATCCCGATCAAATATTGAAGAGGAAAGACAACCAAATGTTCGAAGAGATAATTAGCGACTATGTCCGGATGGTTCAGATACAGAATAAGAGTAGGATGAATGGATAAAACGACCCCTGCCAAGCACGTGACGAGCGTCGTCCGGTGTGTGCTTTTATAAATCTGGTTAAAGAATAAAGACAAGAAAAACGTGCACAGAAAAATGCTGGAACCCACCCATATGCCGTCTCCCCCTTTATACAGCCGGTACACCAAAAATTCAATCAGGAGAATACAGCCCGTCTGTAAACCGCCAAAAACAATTCCAAAGTACATAATGATATGGCGTACATCAAAAAAATAACCGGATTTCAGATTGCATGAGAACGTCATAGCCAAAAATAGCGATAGCGAGCTCGTGATGATGATAAATTTTTTGCTGTAGTTTTGAAGTTTATCTCGATAGTAGACGTTAAACAGGATAAATGGTAAAAGAGCGAAGAAGAGCTGCAGCATCACATGCTTGATAATCATCACCAGGATCGCCTCTTCGTCTTCATTTTTGGCTTACCATGTGCCTAGTTGGATTGATATGGATATGTTTTTCATTCGATACTTTTTTTAGGAATCCTTCAAAATGGAAATGTAGCCTTCGTGTATTTTTTTGCAGGATCAAAAAGAGCTACTCCCGACCATTCCGGAGGAGCACTTCTAATTCCCCGTCCAGCTCTTGAAAACATGAATGGACAACAAAAAGAACCTTACTTGGTAAGGTTCTTTTCATAATCAGGGAGAACGCACTATGAGACTGTGACCCCATCAAACAGCAAGACTCTGGCAGGTGCAGCGTCTGTCCCGATCAGTTTTAAGGGTGCAGCCACCATAAAGTATTCCCCTTGAGGCACATCCTTCAAGCGCAAGCCCTCGATAATAATGACTTGATTGGTAAACAGTGCTTTGTGCGTGGGGTGTCCCTCCTGACTGCGCTCAATCCCCAGGGCGTCTGTTCCCACGCCACGCACCCCGATGCTCGCCAAGTATTCAGCACCGTCCTTTGCCAAATACACGAATTCAAAGGAAAACGCCTCATCCCACGAATTCTTTGTTTTGAACAACAGAAAATCATCAGGCCCAATGTCAAATGACTCCAGGTCTCCGCGGGTTATTCGGTCCTCCACATGCGTGAGATCGAGTACTTTGCAATTCCCCACCAGCTTGTCCAAAGCAATCGTTTCAAATGTTTCCCCATCTGTCACCATATGAAGCGGGGCATCCACATGCGTGCCCGTATGAACGTCCAGTTCAATCCGTGACTCCGTGACATAGCCGTTCGTGACAGGCTTGATCCTGGGTTGTTTTTCCGGCTTGTTTTTGTACACCGTCATTCCTTCAAAAACAGCACCGGTAACATCGTACATTTTCATCGCATTTCGCCTCCCCAAATCGATGGTTGATCGGACCAAAAAGTTTATGTAGTCGCACGATGGAACTGCATACAGTCGTTACAAGTCGGCTCCTGATTGGTCAGCCGGATATACGAGTCCGATCTGTTTTCTCGCCTCATCCATGATCTCCATCGTGATCAGCGAGTTCACATGGGTGTTCGTAGCTGATTCCAGGGCTCCCTGCTGCACCAGCTCCATAAATTCCCTGATTTCGTAATGCATCAGTTTTGGAGTCTGTGGCCTCGTGATATCTTCTACCCGTCCATCCCGGTACCGTATTTCTATCTTTTTCAAATGATTGATTTTATCGATGACCATCGTGGCATTCTCGCCCTGAATTTCTGCTGGCAAATACGAGTCCGAAATTTTCGAGTAGATCACTACAGCTTCTTTGTCCGCGTACTTCATCAGGATGCTTCCTTCGCCGTCTACACCAGAATCGAGCATGATCGCCTCCGCCTTGACCGAAGAAGGTTTTCCGAACAAGACCACCAATGGGTACAAACAATAGATGCCGATATCCATCATTGCGCCGTTTGAAAAAGCAGGGTCAAACGCATTAAGGACCGTCCCTGCTTTATACGCATCATAGCGAGAAGAATATTGGCAGTTCCCTGCAAAATACCGCCGAATTTTCCCCAGCTTGTGAATGTTATCCTGAATTGCCTGGAAATTAGGTGCCAATGTAGATTTCACGGCTTCCATGAGCAGCACACCGTTTTGTTTCGCTGCCAGCATCATGGCTTTTGCCTCTGTAGCATTGGACGCGACAGGCTTTTCACACAGTACATGCAGCCCATGCTCCATGCATTGGATGGCTTGCCTGGCATGAAAAGAATTTGGACTGGCAATATACACGGCATCGAGCACCTTGCTTTTTGCCATCGTCTCGACGTCCGTAAAAACATAGGGAGCATCATGCGTCTGCCCGAAAGATCTGGCACGTTCTTCAGTGCGCGAATAAACGGCTGTCAGAGAAAATCCTTCTACTTCTTTGCCTGAACGAATGAATTCTTCCGTGATCCAATTCGTTCCAATTACGCCAAATCGCATTGCGGATCGCTCTCCTCTAGTTTTTTTCTGCCTTTTCCACGGCATGTCCCCCAAACATTTCGGAGGGCCGCTACCACCTCATGCTGGTGGTCGAGCAGTCTCGTTCCCTCCAATCTGTTACATCTTGTGTCTTTATGAATGACTCGGGAGCGGTTCGCGTTCCGGAGCTTTGTCCAGCCACCATTGAAAACCATCTGCTAGCAATAATTCCTCCGAGGCTTCAGGACCGTACGAACCAGCCGGATACGTATGCAAAGGAACGAGATTTTCCCGGAAAGCCTCTAGTATTGGCTCGACCCACATCCATGAGAGCTCTACTTCTTTCCAGTGAGCGAAGTACGTGGAATCTCCTCTCAACGCATCGAACAGCAACAGCTCATACGCTTCGGGCACATCTTTGGTTCCCGCCGAAAAGTCAACGGTGACAGGCTCAATCTTGCCGCTATTGGATGGATTCTTACTATTCACTTGCAAGGCGATACCCTCATCTGGATTCACGCTGATAATCAGTAAATTCGGTGCCGGTTTCTCTTGTTGATGATGGTACAGCTGTTCCAACGGATTTTTGAATTCAATTACGATTCTCGTCGATTTTTCCTTCATCCGCTTGCCTGTACGAATATAGAACGGGACGCCCTTCCAAAACGGATCATCAATCCAGACTCGAGCCGCTACAAACGTATCCGTCTTAGAATCAGGTTGAACTCCTGGCTCGGCCCGGTAACCAACTACGTGCTTGTCCAAAATTTCACCAGCCCCGTACTGGCCACGTACCACATGCTGGCTTACTTCTTCCTTTTTCAAAGGCCTTACTGCTTCCATCACCTGGCGCTTTTGCGCTCGAATATCATTTGCCGTGATTCGTTTTGGCAGATGCATGGCAGTCATCATTAGCATTTGCAGCATATGGTTTTGCACCATATCCCGAATGGCTCCTGCATGATCGTAATAGCCTGCCCGCTCTTCTACCCCGACGGTTTCGCCTGCCGTGATTTGCACATTGGCGATATACTGGTTGTTCCAAAGAGCCTGGAAAACCGGATTGGCAAATTCGAGTGCCTCCAGATTTTGCACCATCGGCTTGCCCAAATAATGATCGATCCGGTAAATTTCTTCTTCTTCAAATGCGGCACTGAGTTTTTCATTTAGTTGTTGGGCTGATTTCAGATCATTCCCAAACGGTTTTTCGATAATCAGTCGCTTCCAGCCGTTCGTCGTGCAGAGTCCGCTCGTCTTTATATTCGAGGTGATCACATCGAAAAATTCGGGGGCAACAGACAAGTAAAACATCCGATTTTCCGGTATTTGCAAGGCTGCTTCACGTTGTTTCACACGTTCCAGCAAAGAAAAGAAGTCTTGTGGATCCGTCACATCGGCTGGACAATAGCGAAACGCTCCGACAAACTCGTCCATCTGCTGTGAATCTACCTGGGAACGACGAGAAAATGCACGTATTGACTTCTCGATACTTGCTTGAAACTCTTCGTCTGACCAGTCTCTTCTGCCCACGCCTACGACGGAAAAAATGGAAGGCAGTTTTTTGTCGAGATATAAATTGTATAAGGCAGGGTAAATTTTACGCTTTGCCAAATCTCCTGTAGCTCCAAACAACACAAAGGTCATCGATTCCATGTGCGATCCCGCCCCCTTCCTGTATTTTTTCTGAGGTGTTCATTCATGTTCACATCGTTATTATTAGAGTAAAACATGCTCGTAATCAAGTACTCACTTTGATCAAAGACGGTATCCATGTAGTTTCTCCCCCACTTATACATCAAATCCAGAATGGGCAGCATCATGGGGGATAGGGTTATTATGTAACATATCAGCACAAGTGAGAAGTACGCACTTTTCATTCAGATAGCTGCCTTTTCGCAGATAGTTACTTCCAACATACCCCCTTTCGAAAAAGCGGACCTTTTCACCAACACAGCGCATGGGACTTCCGGGACGCCTCATATACATGTACGAGTGGAGTCTTTTTTCCACTCAATAACCAAGCGGTTTGCAACTGACTATGAAGGAGGGGTTTGGTTATGCGATGGAGGCTGCGCCCCCGGGAGCCAATCGACAGCGTGGCAGAAGTACAGGTATACCCTGCGACCATTGTTTTGTTTTTGCAAAAATGGCTCTTTCGAATGCGAAGATCGTGCAATCCAAATTAGGAGGAGGACTCTATGCGAGTCGCAATCTTGGGTGTTGGCGGTGTAGGACAAGTAAGTGCGTGTGAACTCATTAAAACTTCTTATGTAGAAAAGCTGGTTCTGGCGGATATCTCCATCGGACCTGCCGAAGAGCTGGCCGCAGAGCTGCGGCGAGAAACGGACGTGGAGATACAAGTGAAACGGGTAGATGCTCGCGATGTTTCCAGTGTGCAAACCATCTTGGACGACATTGACCTCTTACTGCATATTGGATTACCAGAAAACAATTTTGACGTCATGAAAGCATGCCTGAACACCAGAACACATTATATCGACACCGCTTCCTCTGGACCGCAGTGGCTGCGGAAGCAACTGGCTTGGAATGATCAGTTTCGCGCCGCAGGTATTCTCGGTATCATGGGGTTGGGTTGCGATCCCGGATTTTCTAATATCGCTGCTCGGTACGCCGTGGATCAACTGGATGAAGTGGACGCGATTCTCATTCGTGATGGAGATAATTCTGTTGTGGATTATGACGGCTTTTGCTCTTATTTTAGTCCACAGACTGCCATCCAGGAATGTCTGGCCAAACCGAACTACTGGACAGCAGCAAAAGGTGAGCAGTATTTGCCGACTCCCTTTGCCAACAAGGAAGAATTTGAATTTCCAGAGCCCATCGGCTGGCTTGACTGTTATCACGTGGAACATGAGGAGGCGACCACACTCGGTGAGACCATCGGCCGTGCCAAGGGCTGCAAATATGTCGATTTCAAATACGCCCTGCATCCTGACTTTGTGAATACCTTGCAAGTGCTGCGTTACTTGGGTCTAGATAGTGACGAGGAAATTGAAGTCAAAGGCGTGAGGGTGGCCCCGCGTGATGTCGTTGTGACTTCAATGCCCAAGCCAGCCGATCTGGCAGGCAAAATCCACGGTTACTCCAGCGTGGGCGCACTGGTCAAAGGAAAAAAGGATAACAAGCGAAAAGAAGTTTACGTCTATACGATCGCTAATCATGACGAGGTTTTCTACAAAACGGAATTCCAGGCGACGATCTGGCAAACCGGCATCCCTCCGGTCGTTGCTGTGGACATGATTGCGGAGGGGTTACTGACGGCGACAGGCTGCATACCGCCTGAGCTGATTGACCCGATCCCATTTCTAGATAAACTGAAAGCGCGCGGCATGATCTGGGATGTCATCGAGAAGACCTCCCCTCTCCTGCAGATCACGTAGACGTAAGTTGACATACAAAAACCGTTCGCACGTTTCTCGTGCACGAACGGTTTTTTGGTTGGATTACCGCATCCATTCAACTATATAGATCGCAGAATGGCTCTTACCGGACTCCCGTCAGCCTCGACCAATGGCAAAGGCAACGCAATCAGCTCGTAATCCCCTGGCTCTACGTGGTCAAGTATCAGGCCTTCTAAAATATGAATGTCATGATGATGAAGTCCATGATGAGCCTGAAGTTCTTTACTGTCCAGTGGGTCGACAGATGGCACGTCCACACCGATCAGACGAATTCCCTTATCCGCAAGAAAAGGAGCTAAATCAGCACGGAGGTAGCAAATATCTGCCGGAAAGCAGCTAGAATCGCTCCATGAGCCGGTACGTAACAATAAACGAGTGACTCCAGATAAATCGTGCGGTTGTAAATCCTCTGCACCAATGCTCGGCCTCCCCGAAACATCAATAACTCTGGCTAGACCTATGTATAGATCTACGTCCAAATCCATCATTTTTCTGCCATCGTCATCAAAATGAAACGGCGCGTCAACATGAGTCCCTGTATGTATGCTCATCGTCAGTTTGCCGACGTTGACGGAACCGCTCTTTGATTTGGGCCAATTCACGACATACTCAAACGGCGTATCGCCCGGCCAAGTCGGAACACCGGTGAGTAGCGGACGGGAAATATCGTGCAACATTATACGGACTCCCCCTCTTATGGAAGCTATTTACACAAAGAATAAAGAAAAGTGGATACAGCGTCAATATTCGATCGATTTGACGGTTAGATTCGCTTGTGCTTTGCCAGGAAGCGTTCCACTCCATCGTAGAGACCTTCGTCATTTGCGTATTTGACATAATTTTTCGCAGTACGAAGCCACTCTATCGTCGTTGGACGTGTCGCCGCAATCGATTCACGAAGGTCACTCATCCTGATCGGACGCTCCACTCCTGTGGAAATGAAGTCATGTAAAATTTGCTCGGTCGCCAATTCCACGACGTACTCGATATCAGCTCCGGAATAGAGATCCGTCCATCCTGCCAACTGTGCAAAGTCTATCGGCTCAGACGGTCTCCCTTCCAGCTTGAGTCGAAAGATGATTTCTCGTGCCTCCGCATCTGGTGGGCTGACAAAAATCAACTGGTCAAAGCAACCTGGGCGATAAAAGACAGGATCCACATCCCATGGCATATTGGTCGCACCCATGATCAAGAGCTTGTCCGCTCGTGAGCCTGCTCCTTCCATTTCCATCAAGAAATGATCATTGACTCCTCTCATCCATGTAGAAGAAGTCTTATCACGAGGATAACCGTGGGCATCTAGCTCATCAAGGAACAAGACAGTCGGTCTTTGTGCACGTGCGGTGCGAAATAAGGTGCGAATGTTATGTTCGCTGACCCCCACTCGTGAATCCAGAATGTCGGCTACTTGCACGTGCAACAATGTTGCGTTGCATTCTCCAGCAGTTGCTCTCGCGAGGAAGGTTTTGCCGCAACCCGGAGGCCCATACAGCAGAACCCCGCTCCCCGCCCGTTGACGAATAGGATCATATAACCCGGGTGCCAGAAGCGGTTGGACAATTTTCATCCGTACCGCCTCTTTTACATCTTGGAGCCCTCCTACCTCGGCAAAGCTGACGTTTTTATCGATCGTAGATATTCGTACCTCTCCCTTTTTCTTTCTTAGGTTTTTGCCTCCCTCGATGACGCGAAACGAGACGGGAGCATGTAAAGCGCCAGTTTGGAGCGTTCCTGCCACGGGTGCCCTCCCTCCATTTCGCAGCGGCATCACTTCGCTCATTTTGTTTAACTCGCCCACGATGTTGTGTTTCAGTTCCTCGTCGCCATACGCAAGTGCTTGCGTAAAAGCTAGCAATGCTTCTCCTCTATCTCCTAGCTCCGAGTATTCCAGACCCAGTAGAAACCACGCCGATGCATTTTTTTGATCGGTGTGCACCATCGTTTTCAAGATTTCTATCTTCGTCATGTGCTTCATCCTCTGCGATCCAGTTTGCATGATCATTTGTATAAGGAAGGCCAAAATCAGATGTACCCCTATATCCGGAACGCGTCCCAACTTTTTTATCCAACAACCCTTTTATTATAAATCATTCGAATTACAAGAAGAATATGGAAATGGATTGAGTTGCTAAGAAAAACACGGGAAAAGAACTACACCCGCGTCCTTTTTTCCACTCGGTCGGACTATAGTGGAGAGGAGGAAAAAGGGGAAAACGCTCCAGCTTCATAGGAACATCTACTGGGGGTAATCCTGTCCGGCTACATAAAAAAAACGAAACCGCGTCCAAAGCAGATGTCTCGGGGAGCTTTTCAGAGGTGGACGCTTACAAGCGTGTTTCGTTTTTTCCATTGCGCCTTGGTTGGTGTTCCTAAGATCTTCCGCTTATTTCCCCTTTTTCCTCGGCCTAGCTTTGGGATCTTTCACGTGCCTTATCTTATGGGCTTTTCAAGGGGGTTCTTTTAGAAAAACCCCAAGGTACCTAGAAACCACAAAAAAGAAGCGGCCGTGGCCGCCTCAGATTGTTGAGAAACCCCATACATGTTTTAGGGCTTTCCTTTTGGGTGTCCGATTTTTGGGCAAAAAGGTCGTCGCTTGCAATAATCGAGAAAGTTTCCAAAGAGTAGGTTACCTTATATTTTGGCTACCTGAGAGTCTTCTAAAAAAGTTTTAGAAAAGCCCGATGAGTGACGTCAGCTGGCAAGAGAAGACTGTTTCCAGGCGGAGCGACTGTGGAGTCCCACTCAGCGTAGCCATGAGCCCGAGGCAACAGAATCGCTATCTATGACTTACCTTCGTAGCTGCGCGCCGTTTTGCGATTCCCTCGGGATTATGGCGGAGCGGACAGCCAACACTCCCTTGCAGGACGTAGCCTGGAGCGGAGAATGGAAACAGACTTCTCTCACAGTAGCCACATTCTCGACAGGCTGAAGCGGCCGTGGCCACTTTCTCTTCATGATTTTATTCTCTGATCCGAACCCGACCGACATGTCCATCCAGCTCGATTTTCGTCCCATATGGTTCACTCAATCGTTGTAAATGCTCCATAATCTTGCGTTGCTTCGAAAGACTTGGCCACCCTCTCTGGTAACGAGGTGTGCCAAAGCCCAACTCAATGGGGTAGAGCAACAGTTCCTTCAATTGCCCCTCTTCCATCCGCCAATACGGAATGACCGATTCCCAAACATACGGATTGACTCCCAGCCCTTTTTGGTTATGATCAGTTCTGGTATCAAAAGCGTCCGCAACGGTTGATTCGTGCCCTAGACTGTATTTCTCATAAAAATCAGCTGGCAAATGGCTGACTGTCTCATTCTGGAAGATAAAATTACCCAAGCTGTAGAAGATCGGACGATTGCGGTAGATCTCGATTCCGCGCAGAATATGAGGGCCATGGCCAATGACAGCGTCTGCCCCTCCGTCAATGCAAGACCGCGCCATCGACTCAAAAAAAGCTGCGGCACATGCCTTGTTCTCGCCTTTCATCTCATGAGAATGAATACTTACGATCACATAATCTGCCTGGCGCCGCGCCTCAGAAATCGAACGGAGCATCCGTTTTTTATCCGACTCGATTGGCGTGGTCTTGCAGATTGCTTCTGTTCCCACAGCGAACCGATGAGCTCCAAAGCGGATAGAAGTACCATCTCCTGGGACTGCGAAGCCTTCTTTGACATCCAGATTAAAAGAAGCGTTGATCGGGATGGTCCGACTGATTCGCTCCAGGTGGGCGAAATCATCCTGCGGCAAATAGTAGGTGGTCTCATACCGTAATGGATTCACTCCGGGTCGTCCCGGCATATCTGGTCTCTGTTCTCCTGCTATCCACGACTCGTGAAAGGTGGAAGTCGCCGCAATCAGTGCGACACGACCAGATGGACAGTCCAGATAAACGGGTTGACTGGCCTCGGCGAGATTCGACCCAACACCGGCATGGGCGATCCCGTACTGATCCAGGTATTTTCGCGTCGCCTCCAGCCCTCCGTAGGCATAATCCATCGTGTGGTTATTTGCCCATGCTGTGATATTAAATCCGTACGCCTGTAGATCCGCCAACACTTCCGGCTGCGCCATCGCCCATGTGCCTCCACTAAAAGCAAATGGAAACCCTTCCTGACGATGGGTCGTCACTTCCAAATTCGTAAAGCGAAATTCTGCTTGTCCGATAAGTTTGGTTAGCGAGCGAAATGACTCTGACGATGCGCTTGGCAAACGTCGGGTAATAAAGCTGTCACCAGTCGCGACGAACGTCATCTTTTTCCCCATTCGCGGCCCCTCCTGCTTCTCTTCTCCTCGTTAGATCTATCTAGGTTAGTCGCATCCCTTGTTCTTTGATAAATTGCGTGACATGTGCTCTTCGCGGTTTGTTGACATAGTCAGCCATTTGCATGGTCCATCCTTCTGTGCGCTGTCCATTACTTCGCTGGCTGTAGTATTCGGAAGAGGTCCGTTCATACTCATCCAGCGCTTCCGGTATGAGCTCAGTCTGATAACGTTCTTGATGGATGACCGCCCGTTGGGGCAAGCGCGGTTTTTGTGGAACATCCTGCGCAGGGTAACCCAAGCACATGCCCATGATTGGTACCGTCAGCTCGGGAAGACCCAGCACGTCCGCTACGTCCCGAGGATTGTTGCGAATCCCTCCGATCATGACGCCCCCAAGCCCATTGGAACGTGCGGCGAGCAACACGTTTTCAGCCGCTAATGCCGTGTCCACTGCCCCTACCAGCAAGCTTTCTATTTCATCGGCAGCCAGCGTCTGTCCATGCATCTCGCATGCTTGCTTCAGCCGGTAGTAATCCGCACAAAAGACGAGAAACACCGGGCACTCCACGACCCACTTCTGATTGCCGCACAGTGTAGACAATTTTTGTTTCGTTTCACTCGAACGTACGATGATTACGCTGTACGCTTGCACGTTGTGCGAGGATGGCGCCCACTGTGCGCAGCTTACTATTTCCTGGAGCAGCTCCTCAGAGATGGGCTGATCCTTATACTTGCGAATCGAGCGATGAGACTGGATTAATCGAGTGACTTCTGTTGGCATGTCGCGCCTCCTTCACCGTAGTTGTTCTTACTCAGCATGCCCTGTTCTTCCCTCATTTTTGACAGGCTTGATCCATTGACCGATCGGACCGCTGACAATCTGACCATCCTTCATAACCGTCTGTCCACGGACGATTGTGGCTATCGGACTGCCCACACCTGTCCAACCGTCATAGGCTGTCACTTTGCTCTTGCTATGCAACTCCTCCCTCTTGATGACAAAAGGACGTTCCATATCCACGATCGTCAAATCGGCATCTGTCCCAACCTGCAGGGAGCCTTTCTGCGGGAAAATCCCGAATTGCTTTGCCGGATTCTCCGACAGGACTGCAGCCACTTGTTGCAGGGTCAGCCTGTTTTGGGTCACCGCATTCAGCATGAGCAGGGCCAAAGTTTCCACCCCGCACATCCCTGCCGGAATCGACCAGAGATCTCCATCCTTCTCTTGCTCTGTATGCGGTGCATGATCCGAGCATACGATCGAGACGACGCCTTCCGCGATGCCTTTCCACAGTCGTTCCTGGTCTTTTTTATACTTCACTGGCGGGTACACCTTCATCGCAGGACCGACCGTAGCGAAGTCTTCATTGCTCAGGAAAAGGTAGTGCGGGCACGTCTCGGCAGTGATCGGATAGCCTTCCTCCTGCGCTTGCTGGATCAGGTCTACTGCTTCCCCAGTACTCACGTGCAAAATGTGCAGGCGAGCTCCCGTTTCTTTTGCAAAAGCAATTCCTGTCTGCACGGTCACGATCTCCGCCAGATTGGGCCGTCCTTCGAGCAGAGCCTCGTAGTCTCTGCGTCCGCTTTCCTCCACTTTTTTGGTCAAATGCTGGATCAGATCATTGCTCTCTGCGTGGATGGCAAATACTTGACCTGTTTTTGCCACCTCTCGGAACATATCGAGCACTTCACCGTCTTTAAACGGAGGAATGACATTTTCTTCCCCGTCCTTGTAGTTGTACATGAGCTGAAACGTTTGACTGTGTACGGCATAGCCCCAAAAGAACTTGAAGCCGATCACGCCTGCTTCATGTAGGGAAGACAAATCGGCCAGATTAAGATTTCCCAGACAGATCGCCCAGATGCCGTAGTCTACGTGAGCCTTTTGCTGCAGGTTTTGTACCTGCTTTTGAAGGTTTTCCACGTTGTTGATCGGGGGATTGGTATTCGGCATTTCAAAAATGGAAGTGATGCCCCCTGCTGCTGCTGCCATGCTCGAGTGAGCAAAATCCTCTTTGTAAGTCGCTCCGGGGTCCCGTGAGTGAACGTGCACGTCGATTAAACCAGGGAGAATATGACAACCGGCTGCATCCGTTTCCTCCCGTGTCTCACCAGGCAATGGTTCTTTGGAGATCGCAGCGATTTTTCCATCTTGAATGTAAATGTCCGCTTCATAAACCTCATGCGGTGTAACGATTTGCCCATTGCGAATCACGTGATCCCATGTCATTTAGCATCCCTCCGTGTTGTGCTTGCCCGTAACAACCTGCCCTACGAGCGATTTGATGTCTGTAATCGAATACTGAACCATGTACTGCTTGATTTCCTCCAAAATATCCAGCATCGCCGTTGGTTGTACAAAGCTCGCAGTACCCACCTGAACGGCGCTCGCTCCCGCCAGAATCATCTCAATGGCATCTTCTCCATTCATCACACCTCCGCACCCGATGATGGGCAACGAACACGCTTGGTGGACCTGATAAATCATTCGCACGATGATCGGCTTGACGGCAGGACCGGATAAACCTCCGAGGACATTGCCGATCCGCGGTTTTCGGGTATGGACGTCGATGGCCATTGCTAACATGGTATTGGCCACGTTCAGGCCATCCGCTCCCCCCTCTTCCGCTGCCAACGCGATCTCCTGGATACTGGTTACATTCGGCGTCAGCTTGGCGATCAGCGGTTTGTCTGTCACTTGTCGAACCTCTCGGATCAGCTCCCGTGTCAGCTGGGCATCCATCCCAAACGCAGCTCCATTTCCTTTCAGATTCGGGCAGGAAATGTTCAGTTCGAGTGCTGCTACCCTATCCGTACCCGCAATGATCCCTGCCATCTCGACGAACTCTTCGATCGAATCTGCGGAAATACTGGATATCAAAGGAGTCTGGTAGCGACGATAGTACGGGATGACATTTTCCATGTAATAGTGGATTCCCTTGCTTTGAATTCCGATCGAGTTGATCATACCCGCAGGCGTCTCGCATACACGAGGAGTCGCATTGCCTTTCCGCGGATGCTTGGTAATGCTTTTCGGGACAACGGCACCGAGTAGATTGAAATCGATGATGTCTTCCATGTCTTCCCCAAAAGCTCCCGAGGCGGGCATGATGGGATTGGGTAGTGTGAGGCTACCAATTTTTACGCATAGATCTAGCTCCCTCCTCATCCCAGCACCACCTTTTCCAACGGGAACACAGGACCTTCCTTGCACACCCGAACTGTCTTTACAAACTCTCCTTCTCGTATATCACAGACACATGCAAAGCAGACACCCATCGCACAGCCCATGTGCTCCTCAAGTGCGATTTGAGCAGGTATACCGTGCTCAGTGGTGATGTTCTGCAATAATTGGGACAGACGTTTGGAACCACACGTAAAGGCAGCATCAATCTGACTCTCCTGCAACAGGGTATCTACCAACCCTCGCACCGCTGCAACATCACTTGTCTGTTCCTCATCCGTGACGTGAAACACCTTGGCTCCAAACCCTTGCAACGTCTCCGCCGCCAACAGATCATTGCGGGAACGAGCACTGAGAACGGCGACTGCCTGCACGCCTCTGTCTGCCGCATCCTGAGCCAGCGCCGCCAGAGTCGCGATTCCAACCCCGCGGGCGAGCAACAAAATCGTTTTCCAGTCGTCCTGCAGCACAAATGGGGTTCCCAATGGTCCAAATACATCGACGTGCTCCCCTGCCTGCATCTGTGTAAGTCGCTGCGTCCCTGCCCCTTTGACCAGATACAAAAACTCGAGCGTACCCTCTCGTCTGTTAATCCGATAAATGCTGAATGGGCGCCGTAAAAAAGGATTCAGATCATGTCCGCAACGCAACTGAAAAAACTGTCCCGGCAATACTTCCATATCTAGTTCACTCGCATCGACGGTCATGTGCCAGTATCGTTCGCTCACCTGCTGGTTCGTGCAAATTTTCATGTGAATCGATTTCATGCACTCTCCCCCATCTGCTCCGGTTGGGTTCTCTCTTTGTCTTCCGATTTAGGACGTCCATTGGCATCCAGGACGACTGCCCATTTCTTGATTTCTTCTTCCAACAGGGATGCTCCGACACCGATCTGCTCCCAAGAAGTGAACTCTTCCCGATGGTGACTGACCCCGTCTCTGGATGGGACAAAGATCAGCCCCGTCGGCCAGCGCCGTGCCATATTCATCGCGTCATGCCCTGCGCCACTTGCCATCTTCAGGTAGGAAATCCCCAATGCCCGGCAGCTATGTTCCAGCGATTGGGTCACCTCTTCACTCAAAAGGACTGGCTGTTCGTCACTCAGCATCGTCCATTCGACCTTCACTCCGCGTTTGTCTTCCACATGGCGAAAGCCGGCATACAATTTGTTCAACACGGTCGTCTTGGATGTCACGTTGGTACCACGGATATCGATTTTCAGCTCGGCAGTATCCGGTACGACATTCATGGCTCCCGGCTTGACGACACATACTCCTACCGTACCTACCGTCCCGTACTCTTTCTCCGCGAGTGCCGCCGCTTCCAGAATCAAACCGATTTCGGCAGCCGCTAGAAACGCATCCTGGCGCTGATCCATCGGGGTCGTGCCTGTGTGGGATGCTCTTCCCTGAATGCGTACTTGCAATCTCGTCGGAGCGGCGATACCATGAACAATCCCTACCTGGATGTCCGCGTTCTCCAAAACGGGGCCCTGTTCGATATGCATTTCCAAAAACACCTTCAGATCATCGGCTGCACGAGCAGCTTCTGTCAAAGGCCAGCCATTCAACGAACATTCCGACAACGCGTCGCGGAAAGTCTTGCCATCACGGTCCGTAAGACCGGCAACTCCGTCTATGTCCAACTCACCGATCATCGCTTTACTCCCCACCGTCGAAACGCCAAAGCGGGACGATTCCTCACAAGCAAAGCAGATGATCTCAATCGGGTGTTTCGTCACAATGCCTTGGTCATCCAGTGAGCTGATCGCTTCAAAAGCAGCCACAACTCCGATGATGCCATCGTAGGAGCCACCCTCAAAGACCGCATCCAAATGGGAACCGCTTGCTACCGCTGGCAGATGGGGCTGTTGCCCTTCCCTTCTCGCGATGAGGTTTCCGCTGGCATCCATACGGACACTCATTCCTCTCGCCTCACACATCGCAGCCAAGCGACGGACTGCCTGACGTTCTTGAGGCGTATAGGCAAGCCTCATGACCCCTTTGTCCGAGTAGCCAATTTGATTTAACTCACGCCATGTCTGTTCCAATCGCTCCAGATTCATCGCAACCCCCACATTTCCTACATTCACTAAAGATGTAGTATGAGGATTCTTTGATCATGACCAGAAAACCTTTGTCGCATCGGACAAAAAAAGGGGCGATACGTTATCGATAACGATAATCATCACCCATAAGATCAGCCAGTTTCAGCCCAATATGAAGCATCATTTTCCCCTCTGACTTCTGTAAGCTGTAGCCCGTCAGCTTTTCAATTCGCCGCAAGCGATACTTCAACGTGTTCACATGCAAAAATAGCGCTGCTGATGTTTCTGTGAGCTTTTCGTCGTGCTGAAAATAGAGACGAAGTGTTTTTACCAGCTGCAAATCACTATTTTGGTCGTGGGCGAACAGCTTCCCTACCGTTTCTTCGAAAAAGCTGTTCCGCTCTGCCGTATCCTTGCATTGTGCCAGCAACCGATAAATGCCCAGATCGTTGTAATGGATAACCGTCCTTCGCTTGTGCATGACACTGCCTAACAGGATGGATTGCTGAGCTTCCCGAAAGCTTTCACGAAGTCCGCTCATACCTGCCCCATGATTACGGCCGATACCGATTCGCAAGCCCCCTGTTAAAGCCATCTGCTTTTTCAGCTTCTCGGCCAGCGTATCTCCGCGCCGCTTGATTTCTTCGTCCGTATCGCTATTGCGCGCGGGCAACAAACAAACCACGACTTGTCGAAAGAACCCTGTAATGACCTGGGGGGACCATAATCGCAGCAGCTGCTCCGTTCGAGCTGCCAAATCAAGCGGGTTGACTCGTTTTTCCTCCCCCTCCATCTGAACCACCAAGCACAGGTACGGCTCGTCCAAGGAAAACCCGTACGGAAGCCCTCTCTCTCGAACATCCTCCAGATTGAGATGCTCATTGACAAATACGTCGCGCAAAAACTCATTCTTGTACTGCTGCTCGGTATCAAAGCGGACTTTCAATCGCAGAAATTCCAGTGCGAGCAACGTAGAAGCCTTCTCCAATATCGCCAAATCCATCTCCAAATGATCCATTTCAAACGCCCAGCAAGTGATGTTGCCAAACACCTTGCTGTCGAGAAGAATAGGCGCAACAATACATTCGATCTCTCCTCGCTCACACGGCCTGGTCAAATGAATGGGACGCTTGATGATCGCCAGCTCGTGAATTTGCTCAGCAGAAAGCGGCACACAAGCAAATGGCAGAGGGGGCACTTCCACGTAGGAGAGCATGCTTTCCACCGTTATCGTATTTTTTGTTAACATACCTAAAGTCTGGATCAAGGACCCCATGCCTTGCTCATTGAGTGATATCTCGTTCAGAACTTTATTCGCTTGCTCCAAATCTTCCTGCAAGACCACTTTCCGGTCAAATATCGCATGACTCACGGGAGGAAGTATCTCCAAATAACTGATGTCTTCCGGGATTTCGATGACAGGGAAATCAAAAGCATCCGCTTCATCGAGCAGGGACTGGGGGATCTCATCGATGAAGCGGTGAGGCTTGATTGCCAATGCCGCTGTTCCTCGTTCATGCAATTGGCGAATCAGCTGTTTTTGTGCCTCGTCATCGTCCTTGATCGGGAACAGGCTGGAGAGGATCAACTCGTCCCCTTTCAACCATTTGACGATGTCGGGTACCTCCATAATAGTGACATACTTGACCAGTCGCTCCAGTCCTTTATGACCCGCCACGACCCGGCAGTCTCTCAATCCTCCTACCCGCATGAGCTGGCGAACAGAAATAGGCAACGTCCTCCCCCTCTTTCTCTAGTTGTGTATTATCGTCATTGTACAGGTTCGTGAACAGGCTAACCACCTTGTTTTTAAAGCAAAAAAGGCCACGGATCAACTCCGCAGCCAATTCTGTTCTCTTTATTCCAATTCTACATCTTTTGTTTCCGGCACCATGGCCAACATGACTATGAGACCAATCGGGTAGACGAGGAAGACCAGAGACATGGCACCCATGATGTTTCCTCCTACACTGAGCATCCCGATGATGGCTGGACCAAACCCGGCAAGTCCACGCCCCGTGCCGAAAATGAAGTTCTCAGCGGTAGAGCGCGCTTCCGATGGATAGTTTTCCGCCAGTACAGCACCAAAGCCACCCATCATGCCGTTTACAAAGAACCCGAGCATCGCGCTTCCCCAGAGGAGCACGGTCTGATCCGTGAAGACAAAGAAGTATAGAATACACGCGATCGTACCGCCGACGTAGTAGATCGAGAACGTCTTCTTGCGGCCGATCTTGTCAGCCAAAATTCCGAAAACCATGATTCCAATCAGCATACCAACAGTCGAGATCAGCATCCAGCCACTCGCTTTGGCCAGGCTATATCCGTACTTTTCCGAGAGAACCGTTGGCATCCAGGAGAAAATTCCGTAGTAGCCAAAGTTCTGAATAAAGGACATGATCGTCAGACCGATAGTGGCGATCGTCAAGTTTTTCGTCGCGAACAGCTTGCGCAGAGGGAAGCCGGTCATCTGTTTAAATGCCTTTTGTTCGTCCTCAGTCAGAGTCCCTTGTCTTTCTTTCTCTTGCAAATGCTTTTTGTATTCATTTTTACTTTTCCAAATCTCCGGTTCTTTCAATCCAAAACGGACATAAGCAGCCAGCAGCGCCGGGAGCAGACCGAATAGGAAAACAGTGCGCCAGCCCATCGTCGGAACGACCAAGGCAGCCAGCACAGAAGCACCCAGTACGCCCAATTGCCATCCAAGAGCTACGCCGGAAGTCGCTTTCGCCCGCTTGCGCTTCGACCAGGTCTCTGTCACGACAGCCATCCCGATTCCAAATTCTCCGCCCACACCAAGCCCGACGATGAAGCGCAAAATCGCCAGATGAGAATAATCACTTGCAAAATAAATAAGTGCAGTACCTACTGAATAGAGCAAGATCGTCAGTGTAAAAATCTTGATGCGTCCATACATGTCGGCCAAGAACCCAAACAGATAAGACCCGACTAATGTCCCGATCGTCGTAACCAGCGTCAGATTTCCCGCCTCTGCTGGAGACAGACCGAACTCCTTGATGATAAAGACAAGTACGAACGACAGGAGCAGCATGTCCAACCCGTCTGCCGCGTACCCCAGAATCGAGCCGACGAGTGTCTTAATCTGTGTTGATTTGCTCTCTTCTACTTTTCCATGAGGCGTCACCGTTTGTTGCACGAAAGCATTCCCCCTTGATCATTTACAGGAAAATTTGAATTATTCCATAACTAAGATTTATGCGAATGTTGGGTGAATACCTTTGTCCCGACAGACTATTATGATATTCATGAATTGTTACTACCGACAAAGATTGCGTAAGACAGCCTCTAGCGGGGTCTGCTTTAGGACAGATGGCAATAATTTTATGTGAGGTTTTCTTACACAAGATAAGAGGAGAGAACGTCATAAGTAACGTTCCTCCTCCTATCTTCCCTCTCAACTGCTCTTATTCAAAGAAAGTCCGTGGAGCTTTACGCCATTCGCTCAAAAATTTCTCCTGATCCGCTGTAATGACACCTCGTTCAGTGGCTGCTTCTAGCAGAGCGGTATATTGCGAAAGAGTCGTGCAAGGAATGCCGGCTTCTGCAAAGAGAGCCTGCGCATCCGGGAACTGGTAGCTGAAGATGGCTACAACGCCTAGTAATTCTCCGCCTTCTGCCTGCACTGCTTGAGCGGCTTTGAGCGAGCTGCCTCCTGTAGAGATCAGATCTTCGATGACGACTACTTTTTGTCCAGCAGTCAGAGAGCCTTCGATCTGATTTTGGCGGCCGTGTCCCTTTGCTTTGTCGCGCACATAGATCATCGGCAAATCAAGCACTTCCGCTACCCACGCCGCGTGCGGAATTCCTGCAGTCGCCGTCCCTGCTACGACTTGCACATCCGGAAATTGTGCCCGAATGGTCTCTGCAAAAGTGCGAGCGATCTGACGGCGCACTTTTGGATGGGACATGGTAATCCGGTTGTCGCAATAAATTGGCGACTTAATGCCGGAAGTCCAAGTAAAAGGCTGTTCAGGTCGCAGGTGAACAGCTCCGATCTCCAGTAGGCTAGCAGCAATTTCTTTGGCAGTTGTCATCGTCATCATTTCAATTCCCTCCAGATTCGTATATTACCGACGGTCGGCTTCCACAGCAGAAACGATACTTTCCCAGGTAGCAGCCGGATCTTTGGCAGCTGTAATTGCACGTCCGATCACGAGATAGTCGCTTCCCAGCTGGAATGCCTGCTCTGGTGTGGTAATGCGTGTTTGGTCCCCTTTATCCGATCCTAGAGGACGAATACCTGGTGTTACTGTCAAAAAGGATTCTCCTGCCGCTTTCTTGATCATAGGAACCTCGAGCGGAGAAGCGACGACTCCATCCAGTCCCGCCTGCTTCGTCATTTTCGCGTAGTGTACGACCACGTCTTCTACCGTACCTGGAATAGCGATCTGTTCGTTCATGGTCTGCAGGCTTGTAGAAGTGAGCATGGTGACTCCGATCAGAATCGGGCGGGGAGAGCCTGCTGCTGTCCCCTGCTCCAATCCTTCTCGCGCTGCTTCCATCATGGCTACCCCACCAGCAGCGTGGACGTTAACCATGTCCGCTCCCAATCGAGCCAGACTCTTCATCGCACCTCTTGCCGTATTCGGGATATCATGCACCTTCAGGTCAAGAAACACCTTCAGGCCTCTCTCCTTCAAATAGTGAACGATCGCTGGCCCTTCCGCGTAGGAAAGCTCCATCCCGACCTTTACATAATGGATCCGACCTTCCAGCGGTACCAGGCACTGTTTGATTTCTTCCAGTGTGGAAAAGTCGAGCGCAACAATCATGCGCTCTCTAACATCAATGGATTGTGGTTGCACACTACTCTCCTCTTTTCTATCCCGATCTCTTTTTTCGATTGAATGCTATACCGTAACAGCTACTTTCGCTCCAGAGCGTTGCGCTGGCATCGCCTCCGTAGAGAAAGTGATGGTCTCCAGCACGTGCAGCAGAGCCGATGCGGTATCCAGTGAAGTCAGGCATACGGCACCGTTTTCCACTGCTTCACGGCGGATGCGGAAGCCGTCACGCTGCGGTGTTTTACCTTTTGTCAGGGTGTTTAGCACGATGTTGGCTTCACCTTTGTGGATCATGTCCAGCAGGTTTGGCGTGCCTTCCGACAGCTTGTTGACGCGTGTCACTGGCAAGCCCGCTTGCTCCAGATAATCGGCCGTGCCAGATGTCGCCAACAGCTTGAAGCCTAAGTGGCGGAAGCGTTTGACGATCCCCAGTGCTTCTTCCTTGTCTTTGTCTGCTACTGTTACGAGGAGCGCACCCTTCGTCGGGATGTTCATGCCGGCAGCGACCAGACCTTTGTACAAGGCTTTCGCCAGAGTGCTTTCACGTCCCATGACTTCCCCTGTCGATTTCATTTCCGGCCCGAGCGTGATGTCTACCCGACGCAGCTTGGCAAAGGAGAACACCGGTACTTTGACGGAAACCATTTTTTCTTCCGGGTGATAGCCAGGGGTAAATCCTTGGTCGACGATCGAGTGTCCAAGAATCGCTTTGGTCGCGATGTTTGCCATCGGAATGCCCGTCACTTTGGAGAGGAACGGCACAGTCCGGGAAGAACGCGGATTGACCTCGATCACGTATGGACGGTCTTTGTAGATCACGAACTGGATGTTCAGCAGACCTTTAATTTGCAGGGCGCGCGCCAGCTTCGTCGTCATTTCGATCAGTTCGTCCTTGATCGCTTGCGAGAGAGATTGTGGTGGATATACCGCGATCGAGTCGCCCGAGTGAACACCTGCGCGTTCGATATGCTCCATAATTCCTGGGATCAGGACGTTTTCTCCATCACAGATCGCATCTACTTCTGCCTCGACCCCTACCATGTAGCGGTCTACGAGGACAGGCTGATCAGGGTTTACTTTGACTGCTTTCTCCATGTACTCCAAGAGCTCCGGCTCGTTGTAGACAATCTCCATCGCGCGTCCTCCGAGTACGTATGAAGGGCGCACCAGCACCGGGAAGCCCAGTCCTTCTGCTGCCACAACCGCTTGGTCTACGGACGTTACCGTTTTTCCAGGAGGTTGAGCGATGTTCAGCTCGCGCAGCAACGCTTCGAACTTCTTGCGGTTCTCTGCCGCATCGATATTTTCCAAGCTGGTTCCAAGGATTTTGATCCCGCGTGCCGACAGTTTGTCAGCCAGATTGATCGCGGTTTGTCCACCGAACTGCACGATGACGCCCTCCGGTTTTTCGACATCCAGAATGTTCATCACGTCTTCGATGTACAGCGGCTCGAAGTACAGACGATCCGAGGTGTTAAAGTCAGTCGAAACCGTTTCCGGGTTGTTATTGATAATAATCGCTTCATAACCGGCTTCTTTCAGCGCCCAGACTGCATGCACTGTCGCGTAGTCAAATTCGATCCCTTGACCGATGCGGATCGGACCAGAGCCGAGTACGACTACACGCTTTTTGCCCGTTTCGATGCGCTCATCTTCTGTTTCATAGCTGGAGTAGTAGTATGGTGTCTGCGCCTCGAATTCGGCTGCGCAGGTGTCTACCATTTTATACACAGGAACGAATCCGTGCTGCACGCGCTGTTCGCGAACGGCTTCCTCTGTTTGACCGGAGAGTTCGGCGATTTTTCTGTCCGTAAAGCCCATGCGTTTGGCTTCATACAGTTTTTCTGTCGTCAAGCCTTTTTCCAGATCAGCTTCAAAAGCGACCATCTTGTGGAATTTATGCAGGAAGAACAGGTCGATTTTGGTCAGCTCGTGCAGTTCGTCGATGGTCCAACCTCGGCGCAGCGCTTCTGCCAAGAGGAACAGGCGCTCGTCGTCTGCTGCCACCAGGCGTGCTTTCAGCTCATCCACCGTGATTTCGGAAGCTCCTTTGATCTCTATATGGTAGCTTCCGATCTCCAGGGAGCGGATCGCTTTCATGATTGACTCTTCAAAGGTACGACCGATCGCCATGACTTCACCGGTTGCCTTCATTTGCGTTCCCAGCTTGCGATTCGCTGACTGGAACTTGTCAAATGGCCAGCGTGGGATTTTGCTGACGACATAGTCGAGGGTTGGTTCGAAGCAAGCGTATGTTTGACCGGTGACTGGATTTTTCAATTCATCCAGCGTATAGCCGATTGCGATTTTTGCAGCCATCTTCGCGATCGGGTAGCCCGTCGCTTTGGAAGCAAGTGCGGAGGAACGGCTCACACGCGGGTTTACTTCAATCACGTAGTATTGGAAGCTGTAAGGGTCGAGTGCGTATTGCACGTTGCAGCCACCCTCGATACCGAGTGCACGAATGATGTTCAGTGCAGAGGAACGCAGCATTTGGTATTCGCGATCCGAGAGCGTCTGGCTTGGTGCCACGACGATCGAGTCACCTGTATGCACGCCAACCGGGTCGATGTTTTCCATGTTACATACCACGATGCAGTTGTCATTAGCATCGCGCATCACTTCGTATTCGACCTCTTTCATGCCCGCGATGCTCTTCTCGATCAGGCACTGGGTGATCGGGGAGTATTTCAAACCACTCGCAACAATCTCGCGGAGCGTTTCTTCGTCGTCACAAATTCCGCCGCCTGTACCGCCCAGTGTATAGGCAGGGCGAACGATGATCGGGTAGCCGATTTCATTGGCGAAATCAACCGCTTCTTCCACCGTGCTGACGATGACGGATTCCGGTACTGGCTCGCCTAGCTCGTTCATCAAGGAACGGAACAGCTCGCGGTCTTCCGCTTGCTTGATCGACTCCAGCTTGGTACCGAGCAGCTTTACGTTTTCTTGTTCCAGCACGCCTAGCTCCGCCAGGGCAACTGCCATGTTCAGCCCCGTCTGTCCTCCGAGCGTAGGCAGCAGGCCGTCCGGTTTTTCCTGACGAATGACGCGAGCTACGAATTCGGGAGTAATCGGCTCGATGTACACTTTGTCCGCCATGTTTGTATCTGTCATGATCGTCGCCGGGTTGGAGTTGATCAGGACGACTTCCATGCCCTCTTCTTTCAATGCTTCGCAAGCTTGTGTACCTGCATAGTCAAATTCTGCAGCTTGCCCGATCACGATAGGACCGGAACCGATCACGAGGATTTTTTTCAAGTTATCTTGTTTTGGCATAGTTTTTCTCCTCCTTGGCGGTTTCGAGCATGGCTAGGAATTGGTCGAACAAGTATCCGGAGTCGTACGGGCCAGGAGCCGCTTCCGGGTGATATTGCACGGAGAATGCGTTCTTCGCGGCGTTGCGAAGGCCTTCTACTGTACCGTCGTTCAAAGCGATATGGGTAATCTCCAGTTCCGTTCCGTTGAGTGATTCTTCTTTTACCGCATAGCTGTGGTTTTGAGAAGTGATATAGGTCCGTCCAGTCGGCAGCTCTTTCACAGGGTGATTGCCGCCGCGATGGCCGAATTTCATCTTCATGGTGTCTGCACCAGATGCCAGCGCGAACAGTTGGTGACCCAGGCAAATTCCGAAGACTGGGTACTCTCCCAGGATGCCTTTGATCATTTCGATTGCTTCTGGTACGTCTTTTGGATCTCCAGGGCCGTTGGACAACAGAATGCCGTCCGGTTGAATCCGGCGAATTTCTTCTGCCGTCACATTGTATGGTACAACCACTACGTCGCATTGACGCTTGGTCAGCTCGCGCAAAATGCCGTGTTTGGAGCCAAAGTCGACCAGTACGACACGATGTCCAGTCCCAGGGCAGCTGAATACGCTCTTGGTGGAGACGCGTGATACTTGATCGGTCATCAGAGTAGCAGATTGGAGCATTGCCACCAGTTCTGCGAGTGGCGCTTCATTGGTGGTGATCATGCCTTTCATCGTGCCGTGGTAGCGGATCTTTCTCGTCAGCATCCGCGTATCTACGCCGCTGATTCCAGGGATGTCGTACGTTTTCAGCAGTTCATCCAGCGTATTGGTATTGCGCCAGTTGCTTGGCATGTCGCAATGTTCACGTACGACGAAGCCGTGGATGTATGGCCGTACCGCTTCAAAATCGTCGCGGTTGATACCGTAATTCCCGATCAACGGGTATGTCATGGTTACGATCTGGCCGCAATAGGACGGGTCAGACAGCACCTCTTGATAACCAGTCAGTCCGGTATTAAACACCACTTCGCCGAACGTCTCATTCGTCGCACCAAACGCCGTTCCGATAAACTCTGTTCCGTCTTCCAAGATCAGTCTTGCTCGCATCTGTGTTCCTCCTTCTTTGTCCGCGCACGATACTCCTCATGACCTTTTACTAAGGTCGAGTTCTTACGCGTCTTGATGTACGATCTTGCCATCTACCAAGGTTAGGATCGGCCATCCTTTGCATGCCCATCCAGCAAATGGAGTATTGGTACCTTTGCTGGCAAATGTGGTTGGGTCAATTGTTCGCTCTGTCTCCAAGTCAATGACAGTCAGGTCTGCTACCGCGCCGACTTCCAGGCGACCGTATGGCAGTCCGAATGCCGCTGCTGGTTTGATGGTCAACAGCTCGACCAGTTCTTTTAGCGTCAGCTCACCTGTTTGTACAAAGTGAGTGTAGAGCAGTGGGAAAGCTGTTTCGGAGCCTACGATTCCAAATGGGGCCCGGTTGATGCCGTTTGCTTTTTCTTCTGCCGTGTGTGGCGCGTGATCTGTCGCAATCATATCGATCGTTCCATCCTTGAGACCCGCGATCAGTGCCGCACGATCTTCACGTGAGCGCAAAGGAGGATTCATTTTCCAGTTTGTATCCAGGTTTTCAGGAATATCTTCATCGCACATGAGCAGATGGTGAGGAGTAACCTCGCAAGTCACGTTGACGCCTGCACGTTTACCATCACGTACCAGTCTGACCGATTCTTTGGCGCTAATGTGGCAGACGTGGTAGTGAACACCTGTCTGCTCAGCCAGCAAGATGTCGCGTCCTACATGGATGGATTCGGACTCAGACGGAATGCCAGGAAGTCCGTGGCGCTTTGCTACTTTTCCGTCGTGCAAAGCCGCTCCCGGTATCAGGAGATCGTCATCCTCGCAGTGCGCTACGATGGAGATGCCCAGCTCTTTCGCTGCTTGCATCGCTTTTTTCATCATCGCTGTGGACTGTACTCCCACACCATCGTCTGTCAGTGCGAAGATGCCCGCTTCTTTTAATCCAGCGAAGTCAGTCAGTTCCTTGCCCAGCTGTCTTACTGTGATCGCACCGTATGGAATCACTCGTGCCATGCCTGCTTCACGCGCTTTGTCCAAGATGAAAGTCACAGTCTCGACACTGTCGATGGATGGGCGTGTGTTTGGCATGCAGCAAATGGTTGTGAAGCCACCGCGCGCTGCTGCCTTCGCTCCTGTTTCGATCGTTTCTTTATGTTCGAATCCTGGCTCGCGCAAGTGTACGTGTACATCGATGAGACCCGCACTGATCAGTCCGCCTTTGCAGTCTACCCAGTCGTGGCCAACGCGCTGGATGGATTCACCCATCGCCACAATACGTCCCTCTTCTACCAATACTTCGACCGGGATCAAGTCTCCGGTATGATTTAATAGTTTGCCGTTACCAAGGATGGTTCCCATTTCAAATCGCTCCCTTTCAGCAGAGTTTCTAGTACCGCCATTCTTGCTGCTACCCCATTGGTCACTTGCTTTTGGATCAAGGAGGTTTCACTTTCAACGAGGTCCGTATGAATTTCTACGCCTCGGTTGACTGGAGCTGGATGCATGATGACCGCGTTTGGTTTCATGGCTTTTGCTCTCTCCAGCGTCAAGCCGTGTGCCTGATGATATTCTTCCTTGGAAATGTACAGCGACTCTGCGTGCCGCTCTAGTTGCACTCGCAGCATCATGACGACGTCCGCAGTCTGGATGGCTTCATCCATTCCGACGATCTTGACGCCATTCGGGATTTGCGCAGGCTGCGGCATCATGCTCGTCGGTCCGGAGAGCAACAGGTTCATTCCCAGCTTGGGCATCGCATGCAGATGCGAGCCAAGCACCCGGCTGTGCCGCAGGTCGCCGATGATCGCAACCGTCAGACCGTCCAGTCGTCCAAACTGCTGCTTCATCGTCAGCAGGTCGAGCAAGCATTGGGTCGGATGCTCGTTTGTTCCATCGCCTGCGTTGATCAGTTGCAGACCCACACTTCCAGCCAGCTCTTGCAGCAGTCCTTCTTTTTTCGTCCGGATGACGGCAGCTTCCACGCCCATTGCTTCTAGCGTGCGGATCGTGTCATAGACAGTCTCGCCCTTCACTGCCGAGGAGGTTTCAGGAATGAAGTTCAACACGTGTGCCCCCAGGCGCTTTTGGGCTACTTCAAAGGAAAAGCGCGTCCGAGTGCTGGCCTCAAAGAACAAGTTGGCTACAAACCGCCCCCGCAGGACTTCCGCTTGCTCTCCCGGGCGATTTGCCCAGTAGGCTGCTCGGTCCAACAACCGTACAATCTGTTCTTTTGTCCTATCTTTCAAGCCAATCAGGTGACCCGTGTTGTTCATCGTGAATCCCTCCGTTTATCTGATGTATGAAAGAAAAAGCTTCTCATCTTCGCGTGGCCGTCGTGGCTGGCGAGACAAGAAGCTGCTGAGGTCTTCCCCCTTTTGAGCAGGGGAAACAGCGTTCTATGCCTTGCCAGCCTCTCGGGACTGGATTTAAAGGTATGGGGAACGTCTTTCTTAGTTTTGCGGTTGTTCGTTGTGCACTTCGCCCATCGCGGATTCCTTGCCTGGCAATACCACATGCAGGATGATTCCGAGGAAGGTAGCGAAAGCGATATTGTCGATGGTCAAATCATTCAGGAACGGAATACCTGTTCCTGCAAAGCTGATTTTGTATCCGCCGATACCCGTTACGAGAATGGCTGCTGCGATCACCATGTTGCGCTTGTTGGCAAAATCCACTTTATTCTCTACGTACATCCGCAGACCTTGTGCCGCGATGATCCCGAACAGGATGATGGAGACACCGCCCAAAACCGGGGTTGGGATACTCATCAAAAGTGTGCTGATTTTGCCGATGAAGGCGAACAGGATGGCCAGGACGGCTGCCAAACCGATGACGACTTTACTGAACACGCGGGTGATGGCGAGTACGCCGATGTTCTCACCGTACGTTGTCGCTGGAGGACCACCGACGATAGCTGCGAGCGATGTTGCGATACCGTCACCGAGCAGGCTGCGGTGCAGACCCGGATCTTTCATCAGGTCGCGGTCCATTACCTTACTCGTTACGAGCAGATGTCCCAAATGCTCTGCCAGTGTGACAAAAGCAACCGGTGCAATAACGAGTGCGGCTATCCATGCCGACGGATTTCCCATCGCGGTAACAACTTCACCAAATTTGAAGTGTGTTGCAAACATTTCTCCAATGCCTACCACCCAAGGTGCGTCTGCTACTTTTTGAAAGTCAATCAAGTCAGGGTGACGCAGCAGCGTGTATACATACCCTACGATAATACCGATCAAGATCGGGATGAGACCCAAGAATCCGCGCAAGAGTACTGCTGCCAAGATGGTGACTACCATGGTGACTAATGAAATTTCGATGGAGGTCAGAGACATTTGCGACTGTCCATCTACGGTTACCTTTGTTGCCATATCAACCGCTACACCTGCAAGACTCAAACCGATGACGACGATGACTGACGCGATGACCACTGGCGGCAGTACTTTATCTATCCATTTCACACCGGCCTTCTTAACGATGGCGGCTACGATCATGTAAACCAGACCGGAGAGGAAACATCCGAGCAAAGCCGTCCCTACTCCGTAGGAAGCTGTGACCGCAATGATCGGTCCGATAAAGGCAAAGGAGGAACCCAAATAGTTAGGAATTTTCCCTTTCGTAATCCACAGGAACAAGAGCGTGCCGATCCCACTCGTAAACAACGCAGTGGCAGGATCCAGTCCCGTCAGGATTGGTACCAGAACCGTCGACCCGAACATGGCGAACAAGTGTTGGATGGAAAGTGGAAGTAATTTTTTAAGCTCAGGCGTTTCGTGTACATCGATAAAATTTTTCTGGCTCATGTCTATAGGTTCCCCCTGCGTTTCTTTTTCTTCCTTGTCGCTCTCACAACTTTTTCTGCAATAGAAAAGCCTCTTTGCGCGGGCACAAAGAGGCTAGCTTCTCCATTCACATGGGAAGATATTGCCTCTTGCCGACCTCACGGGATCGCTGTTAAAGAGGTGTCATTCAGTTGTATTAGAGAAGCTGTCTGATGGATACGATGTCCATCATATCTACTTCAGCCAGTTGCACATCGACAATCTCGGTCCGAGCGGTCGGAACGTTTTTGCCGACAAAGTCCGGGCGAATCGGAAGTTCACGATGTCCGCGGTCTACGAGTACAGCTAGTTGAATCATGCGTGGTCGTCCGTTGTCGATCAGGGCATCGAGAGCCGCCCGTACTGTACGTCCGGTGTAGAGCACGTCGTCTACCAGAATGACCGTTTTGCCAGTAATTTGATCAGGCAACTGTGAACCTTGCAGAACGGCATCTTCTGACTTGTGCTGCAGATCGTCCCGATAGAATGTAATGTCCAGCTCACCGACTGGCACCTTTACATTCTCAATCATTTCGATCCGCTCCACCAAGCGCTGTGCGAGGTAAATCCCTCTCGTCTTGATGCCTACGATGATGCATTCTTCCACACCTTTGTTTCGCTCGATGATTTCGTGAGCGATCCGAGTGAGTGCGCGGCGAATTGCCGCTTCGTCCATGATGACACTTTTACTGATCATCTGCTTACCCCCCCGACGGGAACTGTGGACTAAGAAAAAAGGCTTCTTGTCAGGAGACAAGAAGCCACGGACAAGACAGCAGAAGGAGGCTTAAAGCTTGCCCATTCTTTGCTATCGCGTCACATTCCGTGCCCTTGCCAGCCTCACTGGACTGGATTTAAAGGTTCCATTCGTCATGTAGGATTATGTCACGATTCGCGGAAACTGTCAATGCAAAATGGGACATTTTCTGCAAAGATTTTTATTCAACGTATCCTTCTTGTTTACTTGCACTAAAAATCAAATAGTCTCATGCTCGAAATCCGAGCTCGTCATAAGGATTGTGTCCCCTATTTATTCGGTGCAGGTTCACTTGTCCAATACACACTGATCCATTGCGGCAAGTAGTTTGCATAGTAGCCGATATCGCCAGTCACAAACCGCAGCAATTCCGTTTCTTTCCCTTGCGCTGACAAGTACAGGGACCCTCGGAGCGCTTGATCTACTCGCACAAAAAGCAGTAGCTTTCCATCAGGTGATGGATAAGGAAAATAGTCGGCTGTAAGCATGGTCCCTTGGGTGATTTGTTTGGCTGACGCACCGGCTGGCTGCTGCCAGATCCGTTGACCTGGCACCATCACTTTCTTCGGATCATAGTGGTATTCCGTTCCCTTTCCACGAGTGAAGAATAAGGAATACGGAGCTGTTGTCGTCCATACAGGGATTGTGTCTACGCTGTCCTCCGGGCTATCCGACACAACCTTGCCGCTTGGGTCAGCGAGCTTCAAGTGCTTGTTGTAGGTCGCCATCCGATCTACTCCATCGATAAAAGCAAGCTTCTTTCCGTCCGGCGACCAACGAAGCCATTGCGAGTTCATCAATCCCGTCCCCAACTCCATTGGCTTCTTTTTGGATTGGCTCAAGTCAAAGAGCTGAATCGGAACACCATCTGCTGAGAGAGAGGCTGAGTTGTACTGCAAATAATAGCCCACGTGCGCGCCGTCCGGTGAGATGGCCATCGCTCTCGCAGCCCAAGCGTAAATCCCTTCATCCACATTGGGCGGTGCTGCAAGAGGATAGGTCGCTACTGTTTTCCCCCCAAGATCTCGCACACGGAGCGTCATGGCACGATCCTTTGCTGCTGATGTCGATACCAGAAATTGCTTTCCGTCCGGCATCCACGAAAAATCAACAAAGTCGACGTCCTTTGTGCTATGCACCTCATTTGCCTTGTTCTCTTTTATTTCTTTGACAACGAATGAAGGCTTGGGATCTTCTGCACTCCCTGTATTTACGAAAAAAGCAATCTGCCGGTCGACAGGAGACCACTTCGGTTGATCCATGATGGGTCGATCATCCACTTGGATCGCTCCGATTCCGTCAGCCTTGACTGCCCATAAATAACCCGGTGCAGAATAGGTGTCATTCCTTTTAAATTTCAAGAACAACAGCCATTCCCCATCCGCTGACCAACCGACGATCTCTGCTAACCCATCCGTCTCGACTTGCTTTGGCTGGGCCCCCTTGGTCTGACCATCTAACAGCCAGAGATGATCCTGGTTGGTAAAGGCAATCTTGGCAGGCACCGCTTCTTGGCTTACCCGCACAGGCTGTTCTGTCTGTTCCTGTGCTTGCACCACTTGCCCTCCACCCGCCGCAAGCATGGCTGCGATGCCTACGACACTCGTCCATGACCTCCATCTTTTCCGCATAGTAATCTCCTCCTCCTATTTTGATTAGATCATAAGAAAACCGCTAACGGTGCCCACTCGTGGACAAACGATCGCGAAAGAAAACCCGGATTTTCCGCAGGTAAAGAAAAAACGCCAAGGAAAAGATATGACCTATCTTCCCTAGCGTTTTCCAATCCTCCATCGTTTATGTAATTAGGAGAAGGATACTGGCTGCAGCAGCAAATATTGATTTCCGTAGAGGTCCGTAAAAACAGCTTCGGTCCCGTACATGACATCTTGTGGCTCGTTAAGAAACGTCACGCCATTTCGACGGAATGCTTCATAGGTAGCAGCAAAGTCATCCGTCTGCCATACCCACATAGGATTTTTCCCGACGAGAGACAGCATCTCCTCCGCTACCTCTTCCCGGTGCCAATGCGTAGGATCGTGCAAGACGATTTCAAGCTCCTGATCAGGCAACCCAATGGTGAGCCAACGGGAACCATCGTCCATCCTAGAGTCCATTCGTTTTTCAAAGCCGAGTTTTTCCGTATAAAAACGCAGCGCTTCTTCGCAGTCACGCACATACAGCGTCACATGCGCCAGCTTTTTTAACATCCGAACACCCCGTCTCTACGCTTGCTTGAGGAATTGAATGACATCTGTCAGATCTTGGGGGAGTGGAGCCTCAAATTCCAGGTGCTCCCCTGTCCTCGGATGCATAAAGCCCAGTGTCTTGGCATGCAACGCCTGACCATCCAGCTCCAATGTATTCTTCATCCCGTATTTAGGGTCACCCGCCAACGGGTACCCGATGTATTTCATGTGGACGCGAATCTGATGCGTCCGCCCCGTTTCCAGCTTGAGTTCTACCATCGTATACTCTTTGAAACGCTCCAAAACGATAAAGTGCGTCACGGCCGGCTTGCTGTTCTCAAATACGACGGCCATCTGCTGACGATTCTTGGGATCGCGTCCAATGGGAGCATCGATGGTACCCATTTCGTGTGGAATCACGCCGTGAACAATCGCTACGTACGTACGATTGACGGTATGCTCCTTTAGCTGTTCCGCAAGACCCATGTGCGCCCTGTCATTTTTGGCGACCATCAAGAGGCCGGACGTATCCTTGTCGATGCGATGCACAATACCCGGACGCAATACGCCGTTGATACCCGACAAATCTTTGCAATGCGCGAGAAGTCCATTCACCAGTGTCCCGCTGTAATGACCCGGCGCAGGGTGCACCACCAGACCACGAGGCTTGTTGACGACAACGACATCCGAGTCTTCATACACGATGTTCAAAGGCATGGACTCCGGTTGGATTGCCATTTCCTTTGGCGGCGGGACTCGCAAAGTGATTTCGTCGTCCTCTTGCAGCTTGTAGTTGTTTTTTACGGCTTCTCCATTGACAGTGACGCGACCTTCCTTGATCCACGCCTGTACCTGCGAGCGGGACCAATCCTCGTTTTGCTGGGTAATGTATTTGTCGATCCGTTCGCTGTTGTCCGTAGAATCTGCCGCCCAATCGTAACGTTCAAATAATTGCGTGTCGTTCATGTAAGTCTCCTCATCAAATTACTGTCCAAACTAACGCTAGTATCATCGAAAATGGTTGTTTCCATTACCGAGAATTCTTTCTTCCTTCGAGCAATACATCTAATAGCAAAATCGCAACACCAATCGTAATGGCCATGTCAGCCACGTTGAAAATCGGAAAATTGATCAGCGTAAAGTCCAGAAAATCCACGACTTGGCCTGTTGCCGCACGATCGATGAAATTTCCGACTGCTCCGCCCAGTACGAGCGACAGAGCCAACGACACGCGCGGCTGTTTCTTCCCGATCCGAATAAGGGAATAGACGATCCCGATCACAACGGCAAGCGTAATGACGATAAATAACCAACGTTGATTTTGCAAAATCCCGAATGCAGCTCCCATATTCCGATGGGACGTAAGATGAAAAACGTCTGCAAGGAGAGGAATCGATTCTCCTCGTTCCATATGTTTGACAACCAGCTGCTTGGTCCACTGATCAAGCGCGATAATGATTGCAGCAATGAGATAATACAATGGGATATCCTCCTTCGTCTGACTCGATCAGCCTGCGACACAATGTCAAATGTACATTTTACCACAGTGGTATTACTTGAACAAGCGCTTCCCCTTTTTATACCATCGGTAACCTTTGCGAACGGCATCCAGTACCCAAAGCGGGAATTTCCACCCTCGATCCTTCAAGAATGGAAGGTAAATGCGGTAATACGCCTTACGTAAATCCTTCCATTTGCTGTCTGGGATATTTTTGTAATAATCCGAGACATCAATCAAATATCCCCGGCCTTGATCCATCAGCACATTTTTCCCGTGAACATCGTGGGGAAACAGCCCTTTCCTCCTGGCCTCCAAAAGTGCTTCTTCTACGTCCTCTATGACTTGAGGCAAGATCGGAATACCAAAGCGAATACAGTCAAACAAAGAAATGCCATTGATCCGTTTGAGCACCAAGTAGCCTTCCTCTGAATGATAGCAGATCGGAAATGAACGGGTCTCTCCCAGCCTGCGATACACATCCACTTCTTGTTCCCAGCCTGGGCGCCCTGGCGCATACAGCTTGATCACCAGGCTCGGATAATCGGGATGGGCAAACACAGCGGCATAATTGCCCGTTCCGACCAATTCCCACGGGTAGGGTGTATGCAAGACTACGACAGGATCATCAGGCGATTGACTTTCGACCTTGACCTCCTGTAAAAAACTTTTCAGCACGTGTTGATCAATATGCATAGGACCTCATCTCTTCTTCGTCAGCGACTTCTACTCTTTGATTCTAGCAAAAGGCAATTTCAAAAAAAAGAAAGAACCACGCAAATTCAGCGGGTTCTTCTCCATTTCTCACACATTAACCTCCAAAAACCAATCGCGGATGGAGTCTTTCAACTTTTCCAGGGCGGTTGCACTCGCCGCTTCGCAATAAATGCGAATGAGCGGCTCCGTGCCGGAAGGTCGAATCAATACCCACTGCCCGCCTTCGAGTACGAGCTTGATCCCGTCCAATCGATTGACCTCCCGAACTTGATAAGGTCCTATCTGTGTTGGTGGGAATGCCAGCATCTCGTTCATCCACCGATCCTTTTCCGGAAGCTGAATATCCAAACGTGTATGAAACAACTCGCCAAACAGATCGTAAACGTCCCGCAAAATCTGATCTATCCCCTTCTCTTCGACCGCACACATTTCGGCCAGCAGCAAGTTGATCAGGACGCCATCCTTTTCCGGGATGTGACCGAGAATGCTCGCTCCTCCACTCTCTTCGCCCCCAATCAGGACGTCCCCCTTCAGCATGTGCTCCCCGATGTATTTGAAGCCTACTGGCGTTTCTACCAGTTCAAGTCCATACTCTTCGGCCATTCTGTCCAGCAAATGCGTCGTTGCCACGGTGCGGACAATTCTCCCTGTAAGCTTACGGTTTTTGATGAGGTGATAGGTCAGGAGCACGAGAACGTCGTTGGGAGGGATGTACTGTCCGAAGCGGTCTACGACACCAAAGCGATCGGCATCCCCGTCATTGGCTAGCCCGAGTGATGCCCCGCGGCTGATTACTTCATTCTTTAACAGAGCAAGGTGCTTGTCGTTTGGCTCAGGCAAACCACCCCCAAACGCTGCATCTGGTGTCTCGCGAATACCCACGTTTTTGACTCCAGCCTCGGTCAACAGCCCGCTTACGTATCCCAAGCCAGCTCCGTGCATCGCGTCAACAACGACTTCGAGAGTGCTATTACGCAGTGCGTCCATGTTGACCAGTCTGCGAAGATGGGCTTCGTAGTGCGGGCGCAAAACGATGACTTGCAGCATTTTGCGAGCTGTCGCCTCTGCCAGCGACATCGTCCGCACTTCCCCTGATTGCTGAATTCTCGCAATCCATTCCTCGAGCCTCTTCGTGATCACAGGAGTAGCAGGACCTGCGTAATGCGGAATGTACTTCATCCCGTTGTATTCGGGCGGATTGTGACTGGCAGTGATCATGACGGCACCGCTTGCGGCAAAATGTTTGACGCCAAAGGCTACGGCAGGGGTTGGCGCCGCTTCATTCACAAGGTACGTACGGATTTGATTTGCTGTTAATACACGGACGACTTCCTCCGCGAATCGCCGCCCCAAAAAGCGGGTGTCGTGACCAACGAGGATTGCTTGCTCCTGCTGCTCCATTTCTATCGTATAGCAGGCTATCGCCTGTGCGACAATCCGCACATTTTCCATTGTAAATTCGTCAGCCACAATAGCGCGCCAACCATCCGTGCCGAAACGGATCGCTCCCATCTTGTTCTCTCCTCTCGTTACCGCAGCTCGTTCACCTTCTCCAAATAACGCAATACGGTCGCGACATACGTAGCATGCGACCAAGTCAATGGTGCGACAGATACGGGAGCGCCTGTGTACGGATCGAGCTGTTCAGACAGCACCCCGCTTTGCAGCGCATGGCGCACGACCCAGGACAGCCTGTTTTTCGGCTCCTGCAGCTCCTCCATTGAACGCGCCTTGGCTATCTCCCAATCCGCTACCCACAACGTGCAAATGATCCACGGATTGCCCGGTACCTTGGCTGTATCGTGCGATTTCTTGAAATAATAGTCTCCCTGATAGCGCGCAAAGCCTCCAATTTCAGTGTCCACCCGCAAACCGCGCTTTACGGCTTCCATCGTGCTAGTCACTCGGGGATCTTCCACAGGCAGAACGTCCAAGGCAAAAACAGAAAACAAACTGCTTTCCACCGTAAAATCCTTTTCCACACGACCATCTTGGCGGATGTAGATTCCACGTAAAAACCTGCCGATTTCCGGATCGTACAGATGAGCAAGCATCGCTTCCCGGATACGCTCGGCACCCTCGTCATAACGCTTGTAGCGACGATCGTCCCCGAACAACTGTGCGAAACGAGCCGCTGCCTTCAGACCGGCAAAAACAGTCGCGCTGGTAAAGGTGAAGATTCCTCTGCGTTCCTCCCACAAGTCATAGCTCGGCTTGGGAAGCTGATAGACGGGATCTACATATTGGAGCAAAAAGCGTGCAGCTGGACGAACGAGCGTCGGGTACAATGCCTGACAATCCTCCAGCTGCTTTCCACTCTTGTACTGCTCCCACAAAGCGTGGAGAACAAGCGCTGTCTCATCCTCCTGAATGGGAAGCTGAATTTCTTCGTCTACCACATACGGATGCCAGCTAGAGCCTACGGAACCATCCGGATTGTACTTGTGCAGCAGATACCCTTCCTCGTTTAGTGCGTCGGCACAAAAGCGAAAAAAAGGAGCGACTGTCCCTGTGTAGCCAGCCTTGGCCATAGCGCATGCGATCAAGGCTCCATCTCGCGGCCACATGTAGCTGTAATGATCGCGATTGAACTGCAGGATATCAGAATCGTTGGCGGCCAATATCGCTCCGTTGTGGTCAATTTGGGTCCGCACCAGCAGCAAGCTCGTCTTGTAAAGTTCAATGACCTCCGCAGGCAAATCAGCAAAATCCCGCTCTTCCTTGTTCACCCAGCGCTGCCAATACACCCCGACGCGGTTCAGCAATCGTTCCGGATCGCTTTCCAGGACGTATTGATTCAACGCTTTGACGGCATCATAGGAATCGCCAATGCACATCCAGTAATCAAGGGATTTTTCTCCTTGTGGCTCGAGCATCAACCGAAAAGAAATCGTGCTATCTACGGACCCTTGAGCAATCGGATTACCCGATAATATGCCATCCTCCGCGTCTCGCCAGGTCCCTTCGGCATAGTTGAATCGCTTGATACCGACACTGTACTGATCGATACCACCCTCTGGCGTCTTGCCGTTAACCATGATGTACACATTGCGTTTATAGTGGTACACCGTGCGCAGCATCGGGTCGTAGACGGCGGTATCTCCCACTTCTGTTTCATTGATGCTGAGATCATGGTTGAAAAACAACCGCACTTCCCTCGCTTCACCGGTAAGGTTGCGCACTCTAATTTTCTTTAAGTAAATCGGATCTCGCTGATGCACACCGTCCGAGATCCGCAGGGAGAGGCCCAAGCCCTCATGATGAGCGTGGACGTCTGTCACGAGAGATTCCTTGCTGTAACCGAGCGTACGCTTCCACCCGTCCTCATCCAGCCAGGAAAATCGCCCCTGTATCCACACGCCCAGCTTGCTGAAGTGTCCGCCTACATGATTCAGTTGCCCCACATATGGATAATAGAGATCGCGCATGTGAAGCCTGTCGTCAAAGTTGATCAGCAGTCTTCCGTTTCCGACCACGAGCGGTCTCGGCATGCCTTCACGTCCTTTATTGATATTCCGCGATGCGCTTCGCATAAGAAGAGGCGAGCGTCGCAGCTGTCTCTGCTGTAGCTCCCTGGGAAATGACTTTTACGTGTGAATCTTCCGTATCTGGCAAGATCAATACCCAGCCATTGGCGTCGTACACCTTGATCCCGTCTACCAGCTCTAACAATTTCCCTTTGTTTTCTTCCAGCATTTTTCGCATCACTTTTCCTTTGGAACCCCATGGGCAAAACACAATCTTTTTCTCCATATGGCAGGCGGGCAAAAGCGCGAGCAGAACACTGAGCGGCTTTTCTTCTCTCGCCAGATAGGAGAGAATGCGCAACAGACTATACGCAGCATCAAACATCGGATGGAAACGTTCTTCTGCTGCGACTTCCATCATCGCGCGCGGGGCTACCTTGGTCCGGACGACCTCCAACTGCAACAGCTGGGCAAGGTGCTCCAGCTCCATAGGGGCACTGACCGGTAGGCCGATTTTGCTGTGAATACCACTGCAAGCCAATAGCTGGAGGGCGAGAAGCTGCTCAGCTGACAATTTCTCTCCATGATCCGAGAACAGCGCCAATTGCTCGCCATTTTTGTCCAGTCGAACTCCGAGGTCAGCGCCGTGTTTGCTGACTCCTTCCTGGATCGCACCATAATGGACGGTCACACCCAGTGAATGAAAGAGGGGAGCCAAAAATGCCGGCATGAATCGAGGCTCGCACTCCACCAGCAGTTGGAAGCGCTGGCGTTGAATGCTCGTCACATCGACTCGGTCTGCTAAGGCACGCAAATACGCCTCTTGCACTTGGTGCTCCACATGAAGCTCACCCAAATGATGCAGCGTACGCACATAGGTCTCCTGCCAATACGCATTTTCAATTTTTCTCTCCATATCCCGCGATACCGGCAAACCATCATGATCGACAAACTGGATGACGATCTCTTTTTCCTCCACCGGCTCTGCCATATAAATATGGATGCCTCCCACGCACTGCAAACTGCGCACACCGTATCGCATTAACGGCGAATTGCCGATGCCAAAGTCGACAGTATCAATCCCGGACGAGCAGAGACTCGTCATGATGCTGTGCTTGAGCAGCTGGGCAAACGGATGCGAGCATGCCGAAAGTGCTATCCGACTGCCTGTTTGCAGCAAATACGCATAGGAAGCCGCGAGTCGAGTGACGAATTCTGGTGTGATTTCCACATTCCCGATGCCTTTTATCCCATATGTGCCAAACAAATTTTTCGACTGTTTCGTTCCGTAAATGAGGGAAGTCGTGACCGTGGCACTCTCCCCGATTTCTTTGTCTGGCCATATTTTGACGCCTGCTTTCACAATCGACTTGGACGATAGCCGACAATTGTTACCGATGACGGCTCCTTCCCCCAACATGACGGACTCCCCGATTCGGACATTGCGGCAAATCGTGGTTCCGGTAATTTCCGTCTTTTTTCCCACCATCGTGTTCTCCCAAATGATCGCCTGGAAGAGCTTCGTACCAGTGGATACGACCGTATTGGTACCGAGAACCGAATAAGCGCCGATTGCGACACCGGCCTGCAAATGTACGTTTTCTCCGATGTAAACAGGCCCTTCCAGTCTCACGGAAGAATCAATGCGCACATGACTCTCCAAGAAGATACGGGGAGCGATCTCCTGCGCTTTGATCTCCAATTGAACTTTACCGTCCAGCAAATCAAATTGTGCTTGGCGGTAGACTTCCAGCGATCCAATATCCGACCAATACCCTTCGGCGGCATAGCCGTACAACGGTTTGCCTTCGCGTAAGAAGAAGGGAAACACTTCCTTGCTGAAATCTACTTCCCGATCATTTTCTATATAAGAGAGCACCTCTGGCTCGCATACGTACATCCCCGTGTTAACCGTGTCACTGAACACCTCAGCCCAGGTCGGCTTTTCCAAAAAGCGATTAATAAGTCCGTTTTCGTCGGTCATCACCACCCCGAATTCCAATGGCGTCTCGACTTGTGTCAAAATCAGCGTCGCAAGTGCATTCCTTTCTTCGTGAAAGCGAATAGCCGCTGATAGATCAATGTCTGTCAATGTATCGCCGCTGATGACGATAAACCGTTCATCGAGAAAATCCGCGCAGTTTTTTACGCTGCCTGCCGTACCGAGGGGAGTCGTCTCTTCAAAGTAGACCAGAGACACACCATACCGCGACCCGTCACCGAATTCATTGCGAATGGCTTCCGGCATATATTGCAGCGTTACGGCAATTTCCGTAATTCCGTGCTTTTTTAACAGATCGATGGTGTACTCCATGCAAGGCCGATTTAACAGAGGCACCATCGGTTTTGGAGTGTGGGATGTCAAGGGGCGCAGACGGGTTCCTTTACCGCCAGCCATGATCACTGCCTTCATCTATACTTCCTCCTTCTTGGTTGCACTTTTATGTGGCAGCCCACATCGTAGCGGTATTCAACAGTCGATACTGATCAGCCGTCTGCAAGGCCAGATGAGCCCAATCGTAACGGTATCTGACGTCATCTTGCGCCTGCAGTGCCAACTGCTGTCGGATTTCTGGATTTCCCAACAGCCAGCGCAACTGATTTACTAACGATTCCACATCTCCGGTATACATCATCGCTCCATTTTCACCGTGCCTGACGATCTCTCTCAGCCCTCCCGTATCCGCGACTAATAGCGGGGTCCCGTATGCCATCGCCTCCAGGGCAACGATCCCGAACGGCTCATACAAACTCGGAAACACGGCCACATCCGCCAAGCGGAACAATTCATTTCTGCGCTCGTCATCGACGAAGCCGAGGAACCTCACTTTATCCGTGATCCACAAATGCCCTGCCAAGTCTTTCAGCTCATCTTCATGTGGACCCTTGCCCGCCACGACCAATCTCACATCAGGAAACTCCCAGCCTAGACGGGACACTGCCTCTAGCAACAAATGCACACCTTTTTCTCGTACCAGCCTTCCAACGAAAAAGAGGATCGGACCATTTCCCAAAGCCAGCTCCTGACGAAGATCCATCCGTTGGCTCCCCGTTTCCTCAGGCATTTCGACACCGTTAAAGATCACACTGATTTTTTCAAGAGGAACTCCAAACAGCCGCCTGACTTCCTCACCCATATAATGACTGCACACGATTACGCGATCGGAGGTGGCCGTCAACACACGTTCACACTCGTGAATCCGCTGCTGTAGCGGCGAATGGATTCCTTGATTCCGCCCGTGCTCCAAAGCATGTATCGTGGTGATTAACGGAGTGGACATTCGTTCCTTTAGCTCCTTGGCGGCCCAGCCAACCAACCAATCATGTGCGTGTATGACATCGACAGCAAGACCGTCCCGTCGCAATTGTTCGGCTGCATCGACCATTGCGAGGTTCAGTTGAAACACCCATTGTAAAAAGTCGCCCGAATCCGTCCGGGCATAGCTGTTCAACCGATGGACATGGATCCCATCGATCAGCTCCTGTCTCGCTCCTGAATCTGCTGCCCCTGTAAGGATGTGTACTTCCATCCCTTGCCGAACGAGCTGCCGAGCCAAATCATATACGGCCCGACCCAGTCCGCCTACGACATACGGGGGGAATTCCCAGCTGAGCATCAGTACTTTTCGCTCCGATTGCTCGGTCTTGCTCGCCGCTACCAATTGATGCGATACGTTCACTCTATGCGAACGAATTGGCAAATAGTACGACTCATCCATAGTGGGAAAGAGCGGGTATGCCGTCTCCATTTCTGCCAATCGCGCTTCGTCAATTTGCCCGCTCTGCAACATCCCAAGGAGTTCACGGAAGCGTGCCAAATGGTCATGAAACCTGCGGACAGCATATTCCACTACCGTCTGACCGTCCAAGATAAAGGCCCAGTCACTGCTCTGAGCCAGCATCAGCTCACGTGCCGCTTGCTTCAAGCATCGGCTGACCCATCTGTCCTTGCTTTCCTCATCCCCTTTTGTGATCTCACCGTGATGGACAGCTTCAACCATTTCGCGCTCCGCCTGATGCAAATGGCGGTACATCCAGCCATTTTGCTCATTTAGCCAGACTTCGCCATAGCCATTTCGTCCCCATGTGGACATCGGCAGACGAGCACGGTCCTGATCCGGATATTTGGCCAAGTATTCAGAAGGGGTGATCAATTCCAGTTGCTTGGAATCACAAACGGTTTTCCGTAACAAGTAGTCGAGGAATTGCGGTCCTTCATACCACCAGTGTCCAAAGAGCTCGGCGTCATAGGTCGCAACCACGAGCGGCTTGCGATCCAGCCAGGCAGAAGCCTCCGCGACCTGCTTCTCGCGATGATACAGGAAGTGTCCCGCATGCGAAGCTGCCTTTTCCCTCGCCCATTCAGGTACGTACCAGTCCTTTTGCCCTTCCTTGCCAGTGATTCGGTAATACTTCAACCCCGTATTGACGCGGATCCCTTCCGGATGAATATAAGGGGCAATGTAGTCCATTTCCCGATCAAAGCCTATATCCCGATAATATTCGCGATAGTCATAATCGCCCGGATATCCATCAAATGAGCTCCATACTTGGCGGGAAGCTTGATCGTCCCGGGCGAATGCCGCTACATCATGAGGGGTATGCAACGGCGCATACAACCCGCGCATCGGTGTAGGAGTCGCATGGCGAATGGTATGGCTGTCGACGAAAAAGTAATGAATCCCTGCCTCTTTCAACAACCGATCCAGTCCCGGGGTATACCCGCACTCGGGCAACCAAATACCTTTTGGACGCCGACCAAGAATGCGCTCGTGCGTATCGATACCGACCTGCAATTGCGCACGGATGGCCTCCTCCGTTTCCACGAACGGCAGAAACGAATGAGTTGCTGCGCATGTAATCAGCTCTACGCATCCACTCTCCTGTACCTGCTTGAGGCCAGAAATGAGCTGAAAGTCGAGCTTGCGGCAGTATGTAGCGATGTCCCTGAAGCGTTCGAGATACATCTTGGCGACGCGATGCTCACGTGGTTCATTCATCGTCCGCTTTACTTCTTTTCCTGCCAGTTCTACTGTCTTGGCGAGGTGCGTTTGAAAACGGGATAAAATGAGTTCATCTTCCAGCATGGATAGTAACGTTGGGGAAACAGCAAGGGTCATGCGAAATGCGATGCCGTCAGAAAGAAGCCTGTCGAAGACCATGAGCAACGGAAGATAGGATTCCAGCATGGCTTCGTATACCCAGCGTTCTTCTAGGCAATCGTCCCGATCCCCGTGCCGGACATAAGGCAAATGGGCATGCAACACGAGGGAGAGATAACCGTTATGCACCGTTGACACCTCACTTATTGATTTGATTTCAAGTAGAGGGAATACGAGGAAAAGTTCTCAAACCAAGTAGGGGACGTCGAATCTTTCGACGGCTCGACCAGCGGCTCTCCCCAGTTGGCTTTTGTATTTCGCGGTGTTTCCACCGGTTCTGAACGAAGAATCGGGCAAAAACGACCTTGCTCATACAATCCAAAATCGACCAGATAAGTGCTGCCTGGACGTACCTCCCGTACAAACCAGGACTGAGCGTCTTCTTGCACGAGCACATCCTGGACGCTATGTGCATTGTGACCGTCAAAGATTCGATCTGTCACATCATAGACCCGCAGACCCTTTTGAATGTGGCGGTAATCTGCTTGCATATAGGAGGCGACCATCCTCATGCGTGGCCACGTGATCTCCCAGTACACGAACAGGACGGAAGGACCTTGAGCCATGACCTTGACGAGATCCCTTCCGTAAAACGCCGGCAGCCGCCACTCTCTTGCCTGTCCTCGCTGGGCTTGTTTTGGCGTGGAGCTGCGATCACGGTCTTCTGCCAGCTTGGCTCTGTCCTTTTGCAACTGGTACTTGACCTGCCCGACGGTTAACCCGCATTCTTTTGCAATTTGTGCAATGGACTTCGATTGCGACCGAAGCTCAAGTATTTTTTCCAGCATCGTTGAACGCTCCTTTCCGCCCTTTTTCCAGCCATTTGCTGCTGGTAATTCATTTTTGGATTAACACAATGACATCATAGCCAATGCCTAGAACAAAGACTGTCGAATGCTGGATGCACTTCCCTTCTTCTTTTGTCGATAAACGATCATGTTTTCGTCACTGAAAAACAAAACTCGGGGTCGTGCGATTGGAAATCGCTTTCACAAGTCGAACAACCGTCTATTTTTAATCTTACAAACGGGGCATCACTGACATTCATTCCTTTATGAAATATACGTTACCAATTTTCAAAAACAGGATGAATGCAAGCGCTGTCTATTTTTCGACCACAGCAAAAAGCCGATGCCTTTTCGGATAGACATCGACTTCTCGTTTTCCTATTCGCTTTCCAGCTCGACTCAGTTCACCAGCTTGCCTTTTTCCTCCCAAAATGGCTGACGCAGCTCTACTTTGCGGATCTTTCCAGAGGCCGTCTTTGGCAGCTCGCTCACGATGGTAAAACCTTTCGGGCATTTGAATGCAGCCATTCTCCCTCGGCAAAAGCTCTCCAGCTCGCCTTCATCCAATTCCATTCCTGGACGAGGGACAACGATCGCATGCGGCACTTCCCCCCACTTCTCATGGGGAACGGAGATAACCGCTGCCTCCAATACACCAGGATGTTCGTACAGTAAGCCCTCTACCTCAATCGAGGAAATATTTTCGCCCCCGCTGATGATGATGTCCTTTTTGCGGTCCACGATGTCGATGTACCCTTCCGCATCGATCGTTGCCATATCTCCTGTATGATACCAACCGTTTACGATGGCGGCAGCGGTCGCTTCCGGCTGCTTCCAGTATCCTTCCATGACCATGTTGCCGCGAGCGATGACTTCCCCGATGCTCTTGCCGTCTTTTGGCACATCGTTGTCTTCATCGTCGACGACGCGAATCTCTACATTGTGCATGGGAATGCCAGCCTTTGCTTTCATGCGGAAGCGATTCTCCTCCGTCTCATTCGCCAGATGGTGTTTGATCGGAGATACCGTAATCAGCGGCGCGCATTCAGTCATCCCATAGACCTGCAAGAACTCCCACCCCAACTGTTGCTCCACCGTCCGAACAAAAGCTGTTGGCGGTGCGGAGCCGGCTATCACGACACGTATCGGCGCAGTTGTTTTCTCCTCGTGAAAGCGTGGCTCATTGATGAGCATGTTCAGGACAGTCGGTGCCATGCAGGCTACCGTCACCCCTTCTTTTTCGATCAAGGAATGAATCAGCGATGGATCGATCTTGCGCAGCATGACGTGCTTGGCGCCAACGGCCGTAAAGGAAAACGGGGTCCCCCAGCCATTCACATGAAAGATCGGCAAGGTATGCAGCAGGACATCGCTATCGGCAGCGCGCAGATGAAACATCGTGTTTTGCATGTTGAAATACAGCGTCCGGTGCGTATGCATGACTCCTTTGGGTTTGCCCGTCGTTCCACTTGTATACAGGATCGTGGCCAGATCCGTTTCTTCAATCTCGTGGATGCACGGCTCTGTGCTTTCGCTGGCCAGCAAGTCAGCATAAGAGTCCCAGCCTGTCCGCTCGCTCGCCGCACCGTTCATTGGCATAGAGACAAAGCCGGAAACCGTGGTAAGTGACTGTACAATGGGCTCCACAAGGGGAATGAGCTCATCGTCAGCAAAAAACAGCTTTGCTTCTGCGTGCTCGATGATATACAAATAGTCGTGCGGCAGAAGCCTCGTGTTCAAGGGTACGACCACCGCCCCCAGTTGAAAACAAGCGTAGAACACTTGCAGCATCGCAGCGGTATTCGGCGAAAGGACGGCCACACGATCCCCTTTCTCCACGCCCAGATGCTTCATGCCATGGGCCAGTTGATGCACTTCCTCTTGAAACTCGCGATACGTCCAGCGACGCTCCCCTTCGATGACCGATTCTACGTCCGGATAGAGCAAAGCGGCACGACGTAAGGTATCATCCATCCGCAAAGCAACATGCATAGCTAATCGTTCCCTTCATCTGGTACTTTACCCATAGACTAGCAAGTTGCCTTGGTTCAGTCAATTCACTTTTCTGAATTCACAGATAATACGATCATTTCTCTTCCTGCTTACACCTATGCTTAAAACGACATGGCCGTCTGTTTGGCTTTCTGCAGCCCTTCCGCAATGATCTTATCGCTTTGCTCCCGATATTGGTGGTGACCTTCTACAACTACTTCTGTAATAGCGGTAATCCCAAAAAACTGCAAGTGGTTGCGGACAAAACGAATGGCCATTTCAGCTGAATTCCCTTTCTCATAGACCCCACCCCGTGCGTTTAGGAGTGCCACTTTTTTCGTGGGAAGCAGCCCTTTTGCTCCTTCTGCGCTATACCGAAACGTCACCCCTGGCCGATGGAGGTAGTCGAGATACGTATGCAAGATGCTAGGAACAGTCAGATTCCATAATGGAAAGGCGATCACGACCTTGTCTGCGTCTACGAACTGTTTCAAGTGCCGATTGACGATGCTATGCTCAAATTTCTCTTGTTCCGTTAGCTGCAATCCTTGAGAAGCCTTGTAATTTCCACTGATCATCGCGTTTCCCAAATAAGGCATAGGCTCACGGTACAAATCCAGCTCAATCACCTGGTCATTCGGATGATGCGCTCGATAACTGCTTAAAAACGCCTCATACAGCTTCACACTTACCGATTGCTCCACGGGGCGATTATTCGCTTTTACAAATAATGTTGTTGTTGTCATTTTCATTACCTCCTGAATGGTGTGTTTTTTTACTTAGTGACTTGCACACTTGCGCCGCCCATTTTGACAAACCGTGCGTGGTAAAAGATCAAAAGGGCTGCCTGTAAAATCGCCAGAACGAGAAAGATGTTGCTGTACATGATCCCGTCTCCATATCCATTAGCCACATTGAATTTCGTGATCGTTCCTAGATCCAATAGACTGCTGTAGACTGCTGATGCCACGGCGAACATGATGAAATTGGTCATCTGCAAGATCCCGATGCCGATCCCGACCTGCTCCTTTGGCAGAGTCGATGAAATCGTATTGGACATCGCTATGGCCAAACACATCTGGCCTACGTTTCCAAAGATCAAAAAGGCGGAAATGAACAAGGGTGAGGTCCCAATGAAGGTAGAAAGCAATACGAAACTGATCAAAAGCAAGCCGGAAGCGATTGTGAAGACGTAAGCACTTCCTCGTCGGTCCACAAGTTTTCCAGCCTTCCTCCCGAAAAACGCCTGAGTTATAGCAGCCGGTACCATCACCAGACCGACCCAGACTGGTGAGAGATGCTGCACATGAGTTAACAGCAAGGGACTGAGAAAGCTGAGGGAAACGACGCTGCCGCTAATCAGCAGCATCATCAAGATCCCGAACGTGTAACTCTTGTTGCGGAAAAGCCGAGGCTGGATAAACGGATCATCGACTTTACGGATCCATTTGATAAGTACTCCCATAGCACAAATACCTGCTACAAGCATCCATACGCTATGGTTGGTCAGACTGAGGACGAGCAAGACAACAGTCGCACTCAGCAGACCTCCCCCCATCCAGTCCACTTTCGCGGGGGTGCTCGGTTCATCTCCCAGATAGGTTCGGTAAAAAGGCAGCAGGATCAACCCGAACAGCGGGATGCTAAACAACCAGCGCCAGTGAGCGAAGTTGAGAATGAAGGCAGAAATGACAGGTCCGAGTACCCCGCCCAACGCCAGACCGACCATGGCTGTACCGATTGCAGAGCCTCTTCGCTCAGGCGACATGTACCGAACGGGAATCAGCCCAGCAGCAGCGGGAATAGCAGCTGCCCCCATTGCCTGCAAACTTCTCCCCGCGAGCACCATCCAGAACGTTTGCGAGAATAGGCCAACTAGCGAGCCTCCAGCAAACAAAAGCAAGCCGAAGGTCAACAGCGACTTGAGTCTGACACTGTCTGCCAGCTTTCCGTAAATGACGGTCCCAATTGCATAGATGACCATGTAAAGGGATGATACCCAACTGGTTTGAGCCAACGTCAGGTCGAATTGATCACGGATGGATGGGAGAGCCAAATTGAACATCATGGCACTCATCGAAGAGATCGTCATCGTAAACATCAAGATTAGAATGAGTTTCTGTCCATTTACCTGGGTATTTTCGCTTTCCGTATTCACTTTTAACCACCTTCCTATACCTGAAAATGCGTCTTGTAGAATGAATTCTACAAGCAATGTTATATAAACAAAAATATATCTTTCTACATCTCTACATACACTTTAGTATATGAATCGCTGGATTTTCGACCGTCAGTACTGACTGACAATTTGGTTGATAAAAAACTAGGGTGTTAATGCCCTAGCAAAAATATCAGCGCTCTCTTCCAGAACTTCATCGAGTGTAATGTCCGGGAAGTTTCCCTCCGCTTCCAGGTTGTTCATAAAAATCCCGAAGTTCAGCATCAGAAACGTGAATGCTTGAAGTTTTGGATTGGTTGGGAGAAGCTTTCCCTTCTCAGACATGACGGTGAAATAATTCGTTAAGATCTCCATCAATTGCTGAGGATGCTTTTGTGTCCTTGTTCGAAATCCTGGCAGGTTCCCCTCTTCCTTGATACTGATCATGATCATTTTCCGGTTTCGGTTCATAATGTCGTGGTACATTCGACTGATTAGGAGCAAGTCTGCATGGAGCTCCCAGACCAGTTTTTCACTAAACAGCTGTTTCATTTCTTCCGTGTAGTGAAACCGGTCGAAAGCTGTCTCCAGTAGGTTTTGTTTGCTACCGAAATGACGGAACAGCGTCTTCTCACTCAATCCAGCTGCTGTAGCGATTTCCTGGGTCGTCACACCGTTGTATCCTCTCTCGGCGACGAGATCAATCGCGGCTAACAGGAGCCTGTCACTGCTGCTTACCTTGTCATTGCTGCTCATCTCTTATCTCCTCCTCTCCATTTAGACTGTCAGTACTTACTGACATTTATTTTATTCTAGATACTTCCCCCTGTCAATTCCCAATTTGCAAAGATTAATCTCGCCTATGGCGGGGGAATGATCGGTTTTGCTGATCCCGTAAATCAATTCTCCTTTGCGCTTCTTACCAATCGCATGACGAATGCACGCGACGCTCAAGCAGCTGATAC
>JARDZO010000357.1 GCA_029240815.1 Brevibacillus sp. | reverse complement strand
GTAGCCACGGCGATACCGCCCGAATGGTTTCCACTGCAGCCGACGCTGCAAAATTGGAGCGATTTATTTAAAAATCCGGTATGGCGCTGGACCTTCAACAGCTTCTTTATCTCCCTGTGCGAAATGACGGCCGTGTGTCTGGTTGCTTCAACGGCTGGCTATGTCCTTGCCAAGAAAGTATTCCCTGGAAGAAAAATCATATTCACGATGTTTGTTTCATCCATGGCGCTGCCCAAACAGGTTATTCTTGTCCCCTTATTTACGATGTTAGCTAGTTTCGGTTGGATCAATACGTATCATGGTCTCATTCTTCCTGCCATTGGCTGGCCATTTGGTGTCTTCCTGATGAAGCAGTTTGCCCAGACGATACCGGGGGAGCTGATGGAGGCTGCCAAAATAGACGGCTGCTCGGAGATCCGTATGTTTTCAACGATCATTGTTCCTTTGTTGAAGCCAGCGTTGGGTGCACTCGCGATTTTCACTTTTATAGGTGCCTGGAACGATTATTTCAGCCAGCTGATTATGACAAGATCAACGCCAATGATGACACTTCCGCTCGGAATCGCTACCATGCAAGGCGAATTTACAACGAATTACGGAGTTATGATGGCTGGAGCCGCGCTCGCCTCTATTCCGATGATCGCGATCTTTTTAATGTTCCAAAAGGCATTTACCCAAGGCATTACGATGGGTGCAGTAAAAGGCTAGGCACTTCCATGAAAAAATAGCAGGACAAGTAGCTAGCTGCTGTGGGTCTCTTTCTTTGATTAGACAACATAGAAATTAATCCATACTATACACAATGGTCTTGTTTTTGTGACTAGGTCATTATTTAATGACTACTTTTATAAATACGTCTATTAATATAATATTGAGATCGAACTTGATATTGAAAGTTTGAAGATAAGTGCATGGCTTTGTACCAACAAACGAACCAGGAGGGAAAAAGACAATGACAGTAACCAATGATTTTAATGAGGTTCTATTGAACCGTCGCTCAGTAAAACAATATGATACTTCAGTAAAAATAAGTAAAGAAGAAATGACTGAAATTTTGGCAAAGGCGATGCGTGCACCCTCAACATCCAATACACAAACTTACCGTTTTGTTGTAATTGATACACCTGAGGGTAAAGAAAAGCTGGCGAAGTTGGCGCCGCATAACCTATCCCAAGTGACAACTTCATCAGCGGTTATTGCAATATTCGGCGATTTACATGCAAGTGAAAAATTCGAGAAAATGTTCTCGAAAACCGTCGAGCTAGGTTTTATGCCTGAGGAAATCAAAAATCAACTGCAACCCATGCTTATGCAGCGTGTTGCAAATATGCCAGAACGTGAATTGCGAGATTGGGTGCTTACCGATGCTGGGCTTGTCGCCATGCAGTTTATGCTCGTTGCGCGTTCACATGGTTACGACACGAACCCAATGGGTGGCTATAACAAGGAAAATATTGCAGAAACATTTGGTTTGAAAAAAGAGCGGTATGTCCCGGTTATGATTATTTCAGTTGGTAAAGCTGCAGCTGAGGGTCGCGGATCGTATCGATTCCCGGTCGATGAAGTGACATTCTGGAGATAACGAAGAGAGCCAAAAAGATGATTCCTGTATGGCACAGGAGTCATCTTTTGTGCGCTTGGCAGCGCATCGACTAAGGAGTGAAAGTCTCCAGTACACCGCAAGGTGGCGGAAGTACATAGCTGACAGGCAGTGCGTAGTCCGCGAGGATGCGTGCGGAGGGCTTGAAGGCAAATCCCGGAACAGGCGGCTAAACCAAGTTGGCTGGCGAGATCGGACAACCCTGCAAAAGAAGGGAACGTCCAATACCACCATAGATCTCGTAAGTTAGGAGGACTGGGTTCGGGGGAAAGTCGATGACGTGACCCAAGGAGAGCTCATCGTTCCCAAATTTTTTTTTTTTGGTAACCCGTGTCCAAGACCTAAGGTTGAGGCGAGGCTAAGGACGGTGAGCAGTCATACGAAGGGATAGTAGTGAAAAAGCTTACAGGAAAAGCCGCAATGGTAAGTGAATCAGCACGAAGTTGCTGGTGCAAGCTCTGACCCAAAAGGCAGAGACTTGGTGCGAAGCCTAGAACCGTGGAAGAGAAGCAGACCACTTGAACCATCATCATGTGCCAGACAGGAGCCGGGGAGGCAAGAAGTCCGTAGAACCGGGGTCGAACATAAGGGTAGACCGTCTGGGGTGCAGTACTTAAGAAGAACTAGATAAGCAGAAACAGAGCTATGCATCTAGGGAACGAAGGGGAAGTCAGCTAGACATGAAGAAACGGAAAAGACAGGAAAGCCTACGTGAGGGAGTAGATATTCCGAGAAAACGAAGATGGCACAGTTTAATCGACAAGATATGGGCGATGCCAAACCTAGAGGAAGCCTTTAAAGAGGTCAAGCGCAATCGGGGTGCGCCAGGAGTAGACGGAGTGACCATCAAGGCATTCGAGTCTGAGTTGGAGAGTAACTTAAGAACGCTTCAACACCTGCTGAAAATGAAGACCTACAAACCTAAACCGGTAAAGAGAGTCTACATCCCAAAAGCCGATGGAAGTCAAAGACCTTTAGGTATACCTACCGTGGGAGATCGAGTCGTACAAGCGGCGGCAAAACGAATCTTAGAACCCATCTATGAAGAAACATTTATGGATTGTAGCTTTGGCTTTCGTCCCAGACGCAACGCTCATATGGCACTAGAGAAGATACACAGAGACCTGATGGACGGCTACTTGTACGTCATCGACGCAGATTTGAAATCTTACTTCGATCTCATCCCACAAGATAAGCTCATTCGAACAGTTCGGGAGGAAGTTGTGGATGGGAGTGTCATTCAACTTCTAGAGAGTGTTCTACAAAGTGGAGTGATGGATAACGGAACCTTTCATCTTAACGAGCAAGGGACCCCGCAAGGGGGAGTTATTAGCCCGTTACTTGCGAATATTTATTTGCATCCGTTAGACGAGGAAATGACACGACAGGGTCACCGTCTTACGAGGTATGCGGACGACTTTGTGATCTGTTGCAAGTCAGAAAAGGGAGCACAAAGAGTGCTTCGGAGTGTGACCCGTCTACTCGAGCAGGAGTTAGGTTTAGTCGTGCATCCAGAGAAGACGAAGATCGTTAATAACAAAGAGCATTCCTTTCTCTTTCTAGGGCATGAATTTAAACCGGGCTTCTGGATAAAGCCAACCCCCAAGGCCATAATGAAGTTTAAGGCAAAAGTAAAGGAAATAACTCGTCGAAACCAGACCACAAACGTAGAACATCTAATAAAGAAGAAGCTCAACCCCTACCTTAGGGGATGGGGGAATTATTTTGGCCAAGGACATGTGAAGAAGGACTTTGAGAAGTTTGATGCATGGATTCGAAGAAGACTGAGAATGATTCAAATGCGAAGCTGGAGAAAATTGAGGAATCTGCATCGGGAACTGAGGAAAAAGGGCTGGAAAACAAGCGAACTCCCCGAAATGCGAATGACCGCATGGAGGAGTTCTAGAACACCAGCCCTACATGTAGCTATGCCAAATGAGTGGTTTAAAACGAAAGGTCTAGTTTTCCTCGTGGATATTTACAATGAACATCATCCCCAGAGGGGATAAGCACGGAGGAGCCGTATGCGATGACCCGCACGTCAGGCTGTCTAACAATTTTTAATAATTCTTTGTTGTTGGCATGGAAATGAATGATCTTTGTCGAATCTCTATTTAAAAGGAGATGAGCGGTTATGCCTTTTATTGAAGGTGAAGATAGAGATCAAATTCATTTACTTCCATATACTTTGGATGACTTTGTCCATGGAGAAAACCCTGTACGCGTCATCGATGCTTACGTTGATAGTTTGTTTCTGGATGAATTAGGGTTTCAGGTGTATTCGGGAGCTAAAGCGGGGCAAAAACCTTATCGTCGGGAAGTTCTTCTTAAACTCTATCTTTACTGTTATATGAATGGCATCCGTTCTTCTCGTAAAATGGAAACTGAAACTACAAGAAATATTGAACTGATGTGGTTAATAGGTAAGCTTCAGCCAGACCATGGCACTTTATCTGCCTTCATGAGGAATAACCAAGCGGCCATAAAAAAGTTGTTTAGAGAGTTCACCTTAATGTTAAAAGGATTCGGATTGATTAATGGTCAACTTGTCGCGATTGACGGCACAAAAATAAAAGCGAATTGCTCTAAAAAGCAACACTTGAATGACAACATTATTAGTAAAAAACTAGAACATATCGATGAAAAAATAGATGCTTATTTACGTGATTTTTTAAGGGAAGACAATCGCCAAAAAAAGCAGGAAATCACTGAAAAGTTAGAAATCTATCAGAAGAGAATGCATGAGTTGCAGGTAATTAAAGAAGAACTCAAGGAAACAGGTGAAAACCAACTTTAAATTAATCGTGGACTGCGATACAGTCAATGATGTCAACGATCAAGGGCAGCTATCCAATATGGCAAAGAAAACAAAACAAGTTTTCCGTGATCAAAAAATCACAATTTTGGCCGATACAGGTTATTATAATTACCTTGAAATCATCGACGTTATCGACGAAAGCACCGAACTCTTAATTAAGCCGCAAAAGGGAAAGCAAGACAAAGTAGCTAGCGGATTTGATAAAGAGAACTTTGAATATGATGCCATTAACGATAGATATATTTGCCCGTTGGGTTATGAATTACCCTTCAAATGGAATGGAAAACAAGATGGAAAAGAATACAAGCGATACACATGCGAAGCCTTTGATACCTGCGGACAAAAAGTTCTCTGCACGTCTGCCAAAGGCGGAAGGTCGGTAACCAGGCTTAAAGA
>JARDZO010000356.1 GCA_029240815.1 Brevibacillus sp. | reverse complement strand
CTGCATGCTCTGCAGCATCGCGGTCAGGAGAGCGCAGGTATCTGCGCCTCCGACGGCGAGAAATGGTATAAGCACCGTGGAATGGGACTGGTAGCAGAAGCGTTTGGCAAAGGTGACCTGGAGAAATTCAAAGGGCATATCGCCATCGGTCACACACGTTACACGACGGCTGGTTCCAGCAAAATCGAGAATGCGCAGCCGCTTTTTTTCCGTTACGCGCAGGGCAGCATGGCTGTAGCACACAACGGAAACCTGGTAAACGCAGCAGTCCTCCGAAAAGAGCTGGAGGCAAAAGGCTCCATTTTCCAAACAACCAGTGATACGGAAGTCATCGCCCACTTGATTGCTCGTTCCGAGAGACCTGATCTTCCGGGAGCGGTGAAAGATGCCCTGCAGCATATCAAGGGTGCTTATGCCCTGTGTGTGATGAACGAGCGCCAGCTGGTGGTTGCACTCGATCCGAATGGCCTGCGTCCACTGTCGTTGGGACGGTTGGGAGATGCTGTCTGTGTCGCTTCGGAGACCTGTGCTTTTGACATTATCGGTGCAGAGTACTGGCGCGATGTACAGCCAGGCGAACTGATCGTAGTAGACGAAAATGGCGTTTTGGAAACACACCATACAGAGAAGACGCAACGCTCGTTGTGCATCTTTGAATACATTTACTTCGCTCGTCCGGACAGCGACATTGACGGGATCAACGTGCACATGGCGCGCAAACGTTTAGGCAAGCAGCTTGCCACCGAATCCGCCATCGATGCCGATGTCATCATCGGTGTACCTGATTCCAGTATTTCTGCCGCCATCGGTTTTGCCGAAGCGACAGGTGTTCCTTACGAGATTGGTCTGATCAAAAACCGTTATGTGGGACGTACGTTTATTCAACCAAGCCAGGAATTGCGTGAACGCGCTGTTTATATGAAGCTGTCTGCTGTGCGCAAGGTAGTGGAAGGCAAGCGAGTCGTGATGATCGATGACTCGATCGTACGTGGAACGACGAGCAACCGCATTGTCCGCATGCTGCGTGAAGCAGGTGCAAAAGAAGTGCACGTACGTATCAGCTCTCCACCTGTTATGAATCCGTGCTTTTACGGAATCGATACCTCGACGCGCGATGAATTGATCGCTTCTACCAAATCCGTAGAGGAAATTCGCCAAGTCATCGGTGCTGACTCGCTGTCATTCCTGTCTGTGGACGGAATGCTCGAGGCGATCGGTCGTGAAGATTCGGCTCCAAATAATGGGCATTGCCTAGCTTGTTTCACTGGACAATACCCGACCGAAATTGACTATGAAGAAGCACTGCCGGCTCTCAAATGCTAAGGCAGGCTAGTACCTCTTGTGAGGGGGAGAAACGATGAGTGAAGCATATAAACAAGCAGGCGTAGATATTGATGCGGGGAACGAAGCAGTCGAACGCATGAAAAAGCATGTGAAGCGGACATTCCGTCCCGAGGTACTGACTGATTTGGGAGGCTTCGGTGCGCTGTTCCGTATGGATACGAAAAAGTATGAGAAACCGGTTCTCGTTTCGGGCACGGACGGTGTAGGCACCAAGCTAAAGCTGGCATTTGCCATGGATAAACACGACACGATTGGCATCGATGCGGTAGCAATGTGTGTGAATGACGTGGTCGTACAAGGGGCGGAACCACTCTTCTTCCTCGACTATTTGGCTGTCGACAAAGTCATTCCTGAAAAGATCGAAGCGATTGTCAAAGGGATCGCGGACGGCTGCTCACAGGCTGGTTGCTCCTTGATCGGTGGAGAAACAGCGGAAATGCCAGGCATGTACGCAGAAGGCGAGTACGATATCGCTGGCTTTACCGTCGGTGTAGTAGATGAGAGCAAAATGATTACCGGTCAGGAAGTTGCAGCGGGCGATGTATTGATCGGACTGGCGTCCAGTGGCGTGCACAGCAACGGGTTTTCTCTCGTGCGCAAAGTGCTGCTGACTGACAAGGGAATGTCGCTCCATGATCACGTAGACGTGCTGGGGAAAAAGCTGGGGGAAGAATTGCTGACGCCTACACGCATATACGTGAAGCAAGTTCTGTCTGTGCTGGAAACGCATGAAGTCAAGGCGTTGGCTCACATCACGGGTGGTGGATTCACGGAAAACATCCCGCGTGTGCTCCCGGAAGGCACACAAGCGGTGATCGACGTGGGCTCCTGGCCTGTCCTGCCGATCTTCTCGCTGGTGCAGGAAGCAGGCGGAATTTCATATCCAGACATGTACAAAACCTTCAATATGGGAATCGGCATGATGCTGGTTGTCAAACAAGATGATGCAGTATCCGTCATTGAAAAGCTGCAGGAGCTCGGTGAACAGCCGTACCTGATCGGCAGCATTCAGGCGGGTGAACGCAAAGTCGTATACAACGGGGTGGAATGGTGAAAAAGGTAGCCATTTTCGCCTCGGGCAGCGGCTCCAACTTTGAAGCGATCGTGCAAGCTGTGCAAAGTGGACGGCTGAACGGTGTGGAAGTATCGCTCCTCGTTTGCGACAAGCCGGGGGCAAAAGTACTGGAACGGGCAGAGCGTTTGGGGATCGAAGCATTTGTCTTTCAACCAAAGGCGTACGCGGATAAAGCAGCCTTCGAAGCAGAAATCGTCTCCGAGCTTCAACAACGAGGTGTCTCGCTTGTTGTGCTCGCGGGATACATGCGTCTCGTAGGGGATACGCTCCTCTCTTCCTACGAAGGTCGCATCATCAATCTTCATCCATCGCTTTTACCGGCATTTACAGGCAAGGATGCAGTCGGACAGGCACTCGCCTACGGGGTAAAGTTTACGGGGGTAACGGTGCACGTAGTGGACGCCGGTCTCGATACGGGGCCCATCATCGCTCAAATTCCTGTGGCGGTGCTAGAGGACGACACATCGGAGACGCTGGCATCTCGCATCCATGAAGTCGAGCACGGTCTCTTGGTTGACGTCATCGGCTGGCTGGTAGACGGGCGTGTAAAGCTGGACGGACGTCATGTCCGGCTGACCTAATGAAATTCGATAGAAAAGCGCTCATGTTCGTTTGAGAACAGGCGCTTTTTTTGCGTAAAAAAGGAGTCCTGTGGTGTAGGAGGAATTTCTTCAGGTAGCATCATAGTTTTTCTCGATAAGGATAGGTGAGTTGTGTTTGAATTCTCTCTTCAGTAGGCTCTACGATTTGTTAAAAGCGCAGGAAAAAGACGTGCTGGAAGATTATTTGACAGAAATTGTGGCAGATATCTTTGAAGATCCCGAATTACTGGCGGACTTTCTTACCCATTTCACGGGCGAGCATTGGAACGAGCCTTCCCAGGTGGAAGTGACCACGCAAAAAACGTATGCCAAGCTCTCTGGTCACGCTACAGACAGTAGACCGGATCTGGTCATCTCGCTGCGTAAAGGCCAACAGCCGTGCCTCGTATTTTTTGAAAACAAGATCGACAGCGGAGAAGGTCAAGAACAGTTGAAACGCTATGCGGACCATCTGCAGATCCATGAGCGAGATGGTGTAACCACCTACTTGTTTTACGTGACCAAAAGGCATGACCCCAAAAAGCGAGAGGAGATCATCCAGTCGGGAAGCCAGACGAAGTTCTGTCAGCTCCGTTGGTATGAATTTTACAAGTGGCTCAGCAAGCACCCTAACCCATATGCCAAAAAAATCCTATCTTATATGGAGGAAATGCAATTGAACGAGACTAGAAAATTTCTGCCGCAGGATGTGTATGCCCTGCAACATATGGGACGCCTGCAATCTATGATGGATGCCAGTCTGGACGGTGCCGTAGATGAAGCCATGACCAGATATTTTGGGAAAGCGATAGGCTGGTCCAATCGAAACGTGCAGATGAGGGACTTTGAACGCTACATCAAAACCAACGATCAAGGGAACGGCATTTGGATCGCTTGCGGATATTATCTTACGGATGGCGATTATCCACTGGTCAGCGTAATCATGGAAATCAATCCGAATGCGAAGAACCGCTCCGATATTGTCGCAGCGATGAAATGGATGGACGAGAATCGGGATGAGTGGAAGGGAGAGGATTTGCATGACCCAACGAAATGGTCCAGTATTTCCTGTGATTTCAGTCTGCTTCATTTCCTTGGAGAAGATGACCATATCTTGGCTATTCAGAAGCATTTCATCGAAAAATTGGGGGAGTTGCACCAACTTGCCCAGCAGTTTCCTCAGCTAGAGTGGAAAATCTAATAGGACAATATAACGCTGAGGAGAAAAGTAAACCAAATGGTACCTCTCGACATATGGTAAAAGGAAGAATGAAGCCGTAATCGAGGAGGTGCCCATTTGAGCGGGGATTTTGTAACCGATTTGCTGGGCAAGCTAAGCAAGAAGACGGGGCGGGAATGGACGCTGGCTGACATTATGAGGCTTGCGGAGAAGTTCCCAAAAGGTGGCTCCAAAGACATCGACTCGGTCATCAACGAGTTGTCCGATATGGGACTGGACGTTCCCGACGAAACACGTGAAAAAGTGAAAGAGCGAATGAAAAGCGGCAAGTCCATTACCATGGATGAACTGGGAAGCTGGATGCCCAAAGATGTCAAAGGCAAACGCAGCAAAGTCAAAAAGCCGAAAACGGCGGGGGGAAAGGCAAAACATCTATCCCTTGCTGAACGAGTAAGAAAATTGTCTGCTAAAAAAAAGAAATCGCGGTAATGAATCGCATAAGATAAGAAAAAAGCAGTCGCGAATGCCAAACAGGCATAGGCGGCTGCGTTTGTTTTGCCTGACGAAAACCTTGATGAAAACGTACATTTATGTTTTAATAGTAAAGGAATGTTCGTGTTTTGTTTCGAAAACCACGA
>JARDZO010000100.1 GCA_029240815.1 Brevibacillus sp. | reverse complement strand
CTCGCGAATTTATGACAGTAAAGACCTTATCGAAATAGATCGGGACAACATACGCTTGCTCAACGATGTGTTTTTGTATTTCCATATACACCTGCTTTCTGGCATCAGTCTGTATGGTCGTACGCCCTTTCAAAAGGAGAGCATCCAGTATGTCATCTTTTACACCAGACAGGTTGTAGGCACCGCTGGAATGAAAATAAAAGAATAAAATATCAGGGTCATCATACGCGCCGGAGATTAGCGTTAGATCAAAGTTTCCTTTGACTGCTTCCTGCAAATACGCTGCTATTTCAAGCTTCTGAATCGTAATTTTGATACCAGCTTCCCCCAGCATTGCTTGTATCAATTGGGCTTCTTTGTCAATATCTGAAGTACTAAGCAAATTCAGACTAAGTGTTTTCCCGTCCTTTTCTCTCACACCACTTCCGTTAACTTTCCAACCAGCGTCGTCCAACAATTTCTTTGCTTCGTTCACATTATACTCGTACCCATACTTCTCTAAGGATTTGTCATACCCTAGCGTTGCTGGAGATAACGGCGTTTGGGCTACTTCCCCTTCTCCCTGCATAACAGCTTGGATAATGGCTTTTTTATTGACGAGCATATTTAATGCTTGACGCACCTGAATATCCTGAAACTCCGGTCTTTTCAGATTCATCTCCAGCAACAAACCCACTCCAGACCGTAAACGCTCCATAACTTGATATTTCGGATTGTTTCGATATTTTCTCACTTCTTTAACAGGTACTTCCGTTGCTACATCAATCGCACCACTCTCTAGCGCCGACATCCTGAGATTGATGTCAGCAATCGCTTTTATGACAAGTTTGTCCGCTCTTGGAGGACCTTGATTTTCATAATAGGACTCTCCCAACTGAAAAGCTTCATTTTTAACAAAAGTGACTCCTTCGCCCGTTTTCCAGCTCTCAAACTTCCACGGCCCTACTCCTACAGGATTCCGGCCGTAATCCTCTCCAGCCTTTTCAATCGCTTTCAAGGATAACGGCTGCGAGTAATTATTCCCTAACGTATAGAGAAAGGCAGCATTGGGTTCATGTAGTTCCAGAACGAGAGTATGATCGTCTGGCGCTTTCACACTTTTTATTGGAGCCATTACTTCAGCGACTGTCTTTGCATTTGTCTCCGGATTGAGAGCGCGATCGAAGGTTTCCTTAAAACTTTTTGCGGTCAGAGGTGTCCCATCGTGAAAGGTAATCCCAGAACGAATCGTAAAGGTCCACGTTTTGCCATCCTCTGAAATTTTATAGTCACTCGCCAGAGAGGGCTTGTATTCGTTTGTGGCAGGATCCTTATAGAGAAGTGACCCACCCAGCAACCAGGTATAGACCTCAGCTGCGCCAGCAGACATGTGGGCATCTAACGTATCCGGTTCATAAGGGTACGCTACTGTAATGGTTCCGCCCATCTTTGATTTGGCACTCTTTTGTTGCTCGGCTGGTTCATTTGTTTGACTGCTGCAGCCAACCACCATGAACATACAGAGAGTCACAAATCCCCCCAAAAAGACGCTGTACGTTCTTCGCTTGTTTTTCTTCATATGACTGCAGTCCCCCCTACTTCACTTTTCTGTCTGAAAGTACTTCCGAAGATGAGATTTCACCTCCTTCGCAAGCTATACGCCACGCATGTTAGCGCTTCCATATAAACGTGTAAGACAAGAAGTACATTTACTCCTTATCCAGTTGTTGAAGCTTCCACTGTAATGCTTGGTAGAATAACTCATTTGTTTTAATGTACGATTGAAGGCTAGGGTACAGGATTGAGCAAATTCTTCTGAAACGTTCGAGACTTTCTGACTGGTTTGAAAGCATCCGCTCAGCAAACCGACGGAAAAATGACTCCGAGACCGGGAGTTCGTCAACATCGGCAAACAGCAAGACATATTCTTGAATGTTCGCCTGTACGACAGGACTGTCAGGTGTTGCGTGTTGCTCCGCTGCCTTCAACAACTGTTTATGGTTTTTCATCATTTTGGCGCTCCACATCTCAACACTGATTCTAGGCAGATGAACGACTTCCAGGAAGGACAGAAAATCATTCTTCATCTCCTGGACAATCTGTGGATCATTAAACATTTGCTCCAACTCATCTAATGCAGCCGTTTGTGCTGCCGAAAGCTTACCATCCAGCAAAGTAGAGACTTTAACACCTAGTAAAAAAATCTCTCGCCATTCAACCGGAAATTGTTCAGGGATAACGGACAAGAACATTTTTTCCAAAATAAACTTTTCCCGTGCCAATGTATTTACTGAAATAGATTCAACCAGCTCATACATATAGCTCAGAGAATCAATGCCACCTTTACTCTGCTTGGTCTGTTTCAAAATGGATTTCATGCTGGCAAGCGTGCGCATTTGGATGTCCAAAGCTTCCATTTGCCATTCTATAGCCATTTCAACAGGTATATCCCCGGATAACATTTTCTGAATCTCATCAATGCCAAAGTTTAGATAGCGGAGGGTAAGGATCAGTTTTAACCGCCATATTTCCTCTGCCGTATACAGACGATGACCTCCAGAAGTTATCTCTGCAGGTGAAAGCAGGCCGATCTCGTCATAATAACGAACAGTGGGTACAGAAGATCCTGTTATTTTCGCCACTTGTCCTATGGAGAACTTCACGTCTTTTGTTGTTAGATCGGTCTCTTGATATTGTGTGGTGTCTAATCTGTTCTTCGCATTAGAGAGCACTTTACTACACCTCCTACTCAATAATAAAACCTCAAGTAACTTGAGGTTCAAGGGGAAATATGAGAAATAGATATTATATTGGAGATCTCTTTGGTTAATGGATGATCGATTGGGGCATGCAAACTCGCAAATGACCTTAGATACAACTACCAAACATGCAGCAGGTCCTATAGATGTTCTTGGAATAGCATTTGTAGCATAGAGATTTCAGTTCTCTTGTCCGCGTGAAAAGGACAGGAAAAGCAAAAAACCAGGGCCTGCTCTCCCTGGCTATCATACGTTACAGAAGCCCTTCCTTTTGCCCTTTTTGTACCGCTTCATCCCGATTCCGCACACCGAGCTTGTCATACAAAGTAGACGCATAGTTACGCACTGTCCCGTCTGACAAATACAGCTTGGAAGCGATCATTTTATAGCGCATGCCTTGGGAAAGCATCTGCAAAATCTCCAGCTCCCGCTTCGTTAAGCCATTTTCTCTTATTTTCGGTGCAACGAGGAAATCATCCTGTTCGTTTACTTGCTGTGCATCCAGCATTTTATGAAACAGGTCCTGTGCAATCATCGTACCACCGCGATGGACGAGACGAATCGTTTCCGCAAGCTCGCGTGATTCCATCGATTTCAAGAGATAGCCGTCTGCACCACTGCGCATGATTTCCTTGGCTTTTTCAGTATCCTGAAACGTAGACAGGACAAGAACACGAATATCGGGCCATTTTTCCTTCATCCGTTTTGTCGTGGTAATCCCGTCCATATTCGGCATCTCCAAGTCCATCAGAACTAGATCTGGTTCTAGCTCCTCGCACAGCTTAAGTGCCTGCGCCCCATCCTCGGCCATCCCGACTACCTGCAGTTCCCGCTGTCCTTCGAGTATGGTGCGCAAGCTTTCCCGAATAAACGAGTGGTCATCTACAATCAACAAACGAATGATTTCTTCGGTGCTCTCTACCAACCTCGGTACAAAGCAGGTAACGAGCGTTCCTTCTCCCCGCTCTGAGTATACGGATACTCTTCCTTGCAAATGAGCTGCCCTCTCTTTCATCGCAGTGATCCCGAAGCCATTCTTCCAATTTTCTTCCCCGCAACCGTTATCCTGTACTTCCAATCTCGTCTGTTGCGGTTCAAAATGCAGCGAAACGACGATGTCCGTCGCTTGCCCGTGGCGTACCGCATTCGTCAAAGATTCCTGCAAGCAGCGAAACAAGGTCATTTTCACCTGCTTACCGACCGGATACTCTTCTCCGATCGCACGAAACCGCACATTTACTTTTGCATGTGTCTGAAACTCCTCCGAAACCTGCCTCAGCGTGTGGACCAAGGGAAGCGACTCTTGCGGTGACTCCATCTGATGCAAGTACCCTCTTACTTCCTCCATGCTTGTTCGAGCGAGCTGCAAGAGGGAGTCGAGCTTTTGCGCCCCTCCCTGCGTAGCCACATCCGTACGCAAGGTTTCCAGCCCCATGATGATCGAGGTATAGGAATGCCCCATCGTATCATGCAAATCCTTGGAAAGCCGATTTCTCTCCTCCAGCAGCGTCACTCTCTCCATTTGACTGAGGTACTGCTCCAGCACACTGTTTTGCTTGCGAATAATTTCATTTTGCCGATGATTGACGATGAGCAAATGAAAGGAAAACCCCATCACATAAGCAAGCCCGACTTGCGGAAAAATCTCCAACACATCAATCTCCCGCGAGAAAAGAAAAATCAACAGCGGAAGTAAACCAATCGTCATGGGAGCCGACCATCGATACGATTTCTCCGCACTATGGGTGGCAATCAAAAAAGCTGGCGTCAAAAAAGTGAGGTACGCCTCTGGAAATAAAGACGTGAGATAAAGAGATACCCCTCCGAACAAGAGCATTTCTGCAATCAGGTAGTAACGATAGCTTAGCATTAAACAAATCCACGGGACGGAAAAAGCAATAATTTCCCAAAAAACAACAGTCCATAAGGGCAGAGTGAGATGATCTTCCAATTGTAAAGTCGTAACGGTTAGTGAAAAGCAACTGATCAAACGTATAAAAAGCATCACCCAGTCATACCAGGCCCATTGTTTTACGATATCTAACAAATCATCAACTCCTAATTGCTTTAAACATCAAGCGCGTGTACCCACCAATTAATTGTACTAGTCCGTTCCCGAGGCTGGAGCACCCGATCATGAGTACGAATCCTACACTCATAAGTTGCAATGCCTTCAACTCTGAATCCACAGCAATACCGAAAAAATATAGCTCCATAAAAGGATAGAGCAACGGTACGAACGTAAACAATACCGGTCCAATGTAAATGAGCACTCCGATCACCAGGCAAATGCACCCTAGGACGAATTTTTGCATCAGCCAATAAACGGATATCCAGTTTCTACTATTCAGTAATTCCGCTTTTGCCTGCATCCATTGATTTCCCTCTGCTCTTTGTTTTATTGTCAACGGTTCTATAGAAATATCGGTATAAATCTTCGTCTGAATACGTTCATGCTGGACAAAGGTTTGGCTTGTACGCAACACATTGGTGAGCAATGGAATTCCTACTACGGTAAATGACAATGCCAAGCCAAGCACAATACTACTCAAGTAAAAACAAAAATAAAACACACCCGATCCAAATGTAAACAGCAAAAAGATAAAATTTTGAACGTGACGCATGATCGCAATTTTCATCTAAGCTAACTCTCTCCCATCTATACCTTTTCCGACACCATGATGACGGTCTGCCCTTACCGTAATCCGCTGCGTGTCACATGAGCCAGTGCCAAAATGTCATATGACAAGCCAAGTCATGTCCATTCATCAGAGGCTGCAGCTTTTTTGTAAGTGGGAAAAGTGATGACAGGAAGTACCTACCGAGTATGACGCGAGCTTTGCCATACTGTGCTCTAGCGCTCACTCTCAGAGTCGGTGCGCCAAAACGTGTTATCAAAACCAAAAGGAGAATTGTACATGAAAAAAACTTTACAAAAAATGAGCCTCACTGTTTTTCTTCTCTCCACTACCTTGATTGCTGCATGCACACAGCCGCTCGGTGCCGTGGAATCCAATCAGACTGCTTCCATTGCTGCCCCCAGCACAAAAGGACTGCTGGATGCCAAAGAAATAGAAGCGTTTGCCGATCCACTGTTTGCAGAAAAAATGAAAGAATATAATGTGGCTGGTTCCAGCTTTGTTGTCGTCCGTGATGGCAAAGTCATCGTGAACAAAGGCTACGGCTTTGCTGACAAGGAAAAGAAAATCCCTGTTGATAAAGACACGGTGTTCCAAATTGGCTCAGTATCGAAAACCTTTACCGCCTTGGCTGCCATGCAGCAAGTCGATGCGGGTAAAATTGACCTACATCGCAATATAGAGGAATATCTCGGTGGGCTAAAAATTCCTAATAAGACAGGAAAACCAGTCACCATGTACGACTTGCTCACCTACACACCCGGCTTCGAATTGCCGGACGAAACTACCTTTACCGGTCCACAATACATCGGGCAGGACATCTCTATGGATGAATTCCTTCCAAAGCACATGCCGACCGTCATCCGACCACCTGGCGAAGCCTATACGTATGATAATACAGGATTCTTACTCGCTGGCTACGCCGTGGAAAAAGCAAGTGGAATCCCCTTTGCCCAGTATATGGATGAAAAAGTGTTCAAGCCTCTCGGAATGGCCTCGACCAGTGTACGTTTGAAGCCTGAGCTCATGAAGAGAATGGCTGCCAATTACTATAATACTGGCGAGCAACGTCCGCTAGAAGGACACGCTCCAACTGATGGTCCGCAGGGAAGCATTCTATCAACAGCAGAAGATATGGCAAAGTACATGATCATGCAGCTGCAAAACGGAAAATTTGACGGCAAGGAAATCGTCAGCCAGAAAAGCTTGGACTTGATGCATACGCACCAGATTTTCGAGAATGACATCCCGATCACAACCGCAGGCTTTGAAAACTATTTTCCAGAGTATACAAATGGTCAGCACGTTGTTTTGAAGGGCGGAAACATGCCAGGCCATTCTTCCCTGATGGTATTGATCCCGGAACATAAAACCGGCTTTTTCATGTCCTACAACAATGATTCAATGGTTAGCGCTGATATTTACAAAGAATTCATGGATCATTATTTCCCAGAAACAGAAAAAAAAGCTGAGCCTGTATACTTGCCCTTGAGTGAAGCGGATGCGCAAAAATATTTCGGGCTGTATCAAAATACGCGTGCCTATTGGACACGCACTTCTATTACCTATGAGAATGGATCACTCGTGCTTGAGGGTGAGGCAACCGGAAAACAAAAGCTGCGAATGATTCGCCCATTGCTATTTGTAGATGAGGTAGGAGAAAAAGTCGCGTTCAAAGAAGACAAAAACGGTAACATCAAATACTTCTATTATACAACGATGAAAGGCTTGAGCCTTGTTGCCCATTCACAAAAAATGGAAATGGAAAAGACCTACTCAGACGTCCCTAACACTAGCAGCTATAAGACCCATATCAACAACCTCAGCGCCTTTTCCATTATGGGATTGAAATCAGGAAGTAAATTTGATCCTACAGGGACCATGACACAAGGCGAATTTGCTGACGCCCTGATCAAAGCAGAAGGCCATTACGTAATGGCCGGGAGTGAAAACGGGCTTAGACAGCAATTGGCCGCGGACATCCCTAATTTGAACCCATCGGCACCAATCACAAGACAAGTCGCTGCTGCCATGATCCAAAATTTAAAGCAGCTTGAACCTGTGGCAACCAGCAAAGTGACGCTGCAAGACACGGCCGACGCATGGGCAACAGATGCGATCACTGCTCTTGTTTCACAAGGCATCGTCGATCCTGACACGAAGGTAAACGCAAATGGCTCTTTCACATTCCGCGCAAAAGATTTACTGAAGCGCCAGGAAGCAAGTGCCTTTCTTGATTTAGCGTTTGGCTACTATTCTCTGCCGATTAAACGTTAATGAATTCTTAAAAATGATTACTGAGCTGAAAGATAAATAACTGCGAAGAAAAGAAGTCCCCCATTATAAGGCATTCGAGAAACTTGGCAGCCTTTCTTCGTCCAGAAAAAAGAATCCACTGTCGGATGATAATATTGTTATAGACTGGAAGTATTCATCTAACACGATTTTTTGCCTGAGTATTCGGCAACCTTTGAAAAATAAGTAACAGTCTGGTCCATAACAAGAAAAAGCGGTGGTTTAAGACCCTGATAATAAAGTCTTAGACTGCCGCTGCTGTTGTTCAACTAACGAACCCGTTAGGTTAATGAATTGTAAGTTTTAATAGTTTGTTTCCCTTGAAAATCATAGGGGATGACGTCGGATTCGATAAGTTTTTTTATACCGCACTTATAATAAGGCATTTTCTGATCAGCCTCATCAAGATCAACCCACTTTACTTCTGCTATCTCATGTGGTCGTGTGATCAAAATATCCGCACTTTTGGCTTTTACTTTAAAGGTTACAAATACTACGTGTTCACCTTTGTCTTCAAAAAAGCACTCGTTTACCGCACTAATACCTATTAATTCAACCTCAATACCTGTTTCCTCTCTTGTCTCTCTCATCGCTGCTGAAGACCATGACTCATCGATCTCTACAGCTCCGCCAGGTAACGACCAACTTGAGGAGTGGATATTTCTAACGATTAAGACCTTGTCTTGATCCTCATTTGTAATCAGTGCATATGCAACATCAACTCTAAACATGGATCAGCCCCCTTCCACTATTTGGGTAATAGAGTATTCCATAAGTATTCATTATAACCTTCATTTTTGGAGAAAACTGCCCGTTAGCGTAACAAAGCTGCCGGTCATCATCGCGGCAGCTTTTTCGTGGTGTGTGTTTTTGCGTTATCGAACCCGTTAGCGTAATCCCTCTACCACTTTTCAGACTTGCAATAAATCCTTCTAGTTGGGGTTAATACTGTCTACCTCCTTAAAAAGATTATTATTACCCATGCATACTTTGATTTTTAACCGATGTCATCTGCTCTCACTCCATCTTTATTTATCAATGCTGCACATATGGGACCGTCATGTTTAATCCACCTCCAAAATTTTCCGAATGACTACATCTGAAATTTTGGTATCATGACAAAATAGGTTTTTCAAAAAAACTAAAAATTGACTGTAGTTATTTTGAACAGGAGGTAATTTTCTTTGAAAAAATATACTGCGTCATTTTTTGTCGCGATGGCTGTATTTTTCTCCCCTCAAGCTGCATTTGCAGATAGTGCCCCAGGAGACGTTATCGTCACGCTAGGAAACGATTTAACCGAAGAACAACAAATAGCCTTATTGGCTGAGATGGGTGAATCCGTAAAGTCCACTGTTGTAAAGGTAACGAATCAAGAAGAGCATCAGTATTTAGGCAAATACATTTCAAAGGCAAAAATCGGAACCAGAGCGCTGTCTTCTTCAAAAATTACCATAGGCGAAGAAGCTTCTGGTCTAAAAGTTAAGACCAATAATATTAACTGGGTTACAAATGAGATGTTTGTTAATGCACTAACGACAGCGGGAGTTAAAGATGCGGACGTGTACATTACTGCTCCTTTCCCTGTTTCAGGAACAGCGGGATTAACAGGAATCATTAAAGCGTATGAGGTCTCTAGCGGCGTTACCATCCCAGAAGCCCAGAAACAAGTCGCGAATGAGGAAATGGTTAAAACCGGTCAATTAGCGGAAAGTCACGGCAAGGAAGACGCTGCTAAGCTCATCGGCGTGATCAAAGAAGAATTTGCCAAGCAACAACCAAAAACAGATGAAGAAATCAATGTTTTGATTAATGAAGTATCCAATCAACTAAACATCACTCTGACCGAATCGGAAGTTAATGGATTGGTTGAATTGTTTAAACGCATGAGAGATGCAAATATCGATTGGATCGCTTTAGGCGACAGCCTGAGAAATGCCAAAGCACAATTTGATGAGTTCATTAACAAAGAAGAGACCAAGAGTTTTATTTCTTCCATGACTGAGTTTTTCAAAATGCTGTTTCAATCGATTGCCGAATTGTTTAAATAAACGTAACAGAACCAACGCTGATCCAGGTTGGTTCTCTTTTTTGGCTTAGCAAAGGCTACCGTATTATTACCGGCAGCCTCTATTTGTATTTGTCCACTATCGAACCCATTAGTTCAATAAGTTATTCAGCATGCGCAGGGAGCTTCTTAAACAAGCTCCCTATTCTTTTGAAGAAACAAATTGTCGAAAACTAACGATTGAATCTCCTCTTGCTGGAGGTTTTATAATCGGGACCTGGGGGGGCTGATGAGTTGGATTCACTTGCAAAATATTTTTTAAAGCGCTTGCCAAATCGGCGCTTTAAACGTAAAGGAGGTCAGATATCATTCAAAATTATGTCGTCATGTAGATTTTTTAAACAACACAGAACAAGGGGGCTGTAACATGGTAAAGAAGAAGAAACAGAGATTTCATGGCATTATTTTAGGATTACTAATTATGATATGTACGTCGTTGGTGGTTGCATGCAGCACACAATCAACCACACCTGAACCAAATCAACAGCCAGAGGCTGACAAACCAAAGACAGGCGGAACCATCACTGTGGCTTACGCAAGTGAAGCAGATACCTTAGATGTTCACAAGTCAGTTGGCAACGATATGGGTGTTACTTGGAATATGGGTGGATCGCTGGTCTACAAGGATCCTGTTACAAAAGAATTCAAACCTAATCTCGCAAGTGAATTCAAGATTTCAGAGGATGGAAAAACGTACACCTTTACCATTCGTTCTGATGTTACGTTTCACGATGGAACACCTCTGACTGCCAAGAGTTTTAAAGATACCTTTGAACGCATTAAGAATCCGAAAACAAAAGCAAAACTGGCGGGAATAGTTATGATGCCGGTGAAAAGCGTCAGTGCCCCTGATGATAAAACCCTCATCCTTGAATTACATGAACCCAATGTGTCGATTCTTGAAGATTTAGGCACTGGTGTAACTCAACCGCTATCCATGAAGGCCATTGAAAAATATGGTGATGAATATGGACGAAATCCTGTAGGAATGGGTCCATGGAAGTTTGAGAGCTGGAAGGCTGGCGAGGGGGTTACATTGGTTCGCAATGAAGCCTTTAAGTGGGCCATACCGCTCGATGAAAATCAAGGACCGCCAAGAGCTGATAAACTGGTGATCAAAACAATTCCAGATAAAAGTGTTGTGTTGTCCGCTTTGGAAAACGGTACCATCGATGTTGCATTCGAAGTACCCGCAAAAGATATCAAGAAGTATCGAAATAACCCAAAATATCAGGTTCTGGAACTCTTACGGGCTGGGATACCTCTTAGTTTATATATGAACTTGACAAAACCGGAGTTCCAGGATATCCAAGTCCGAAAAGCATTCAATATGCTGGTTAATAAACAAGCGATGGTCCAGGCGGTTTTGATGGGTGAAGGAGAAGTTGCCCAATCGTTGTTATCCCCTTCAACATTGGGGTATGATAAGTCATTGGAAAAATACGGGTACCAATACAATGTGGAAGAAGCGAAGAAGCTCCTTGACGCTGCTGGATGGAAGGCAAACGGAGAAGGCCTGAGAGAAAAGGATGGAAAAGTATTTACCCTTTCCTTTTTGAGTTCGGCTAGGTTTGAGAAGCAAGCTCAGTTGTTGCAAGCTATGCTGGGCGAGGTAGGTATCAAAGCTACCATTCAAAATTTAGAGGAGTCAGCGTTTAGTGATGGACAAATGAAAGGAAATTTTGATGTGACGCTGGTTACTTATAGTTACGATGACCCTGATGCTTTATACCAAAGTTTCCACTCTAGCCAAATTGGTGCTGGCTTTAACATAAGTGGTCTAAAAGACGGCAAGCTGGATGCCTTATTAACAAAAGGACGTGCAACCGCTGAAACGGAAGCCAGAAAACAGGTATATGTAGATGCCCAAAAACATCTCCTTGAGCAAGCATATGTTGTTCCCATCTATAGTGACAAGCTCTTTGTGGTAGTAAGCTCGCGAGTAAAAGGAGTGAAATGGACGTCTTATCTTCCCAATTTCCAAGATAGCTGGGTAGAAAAATAAACGGAGTCTTTACGTCTACGTCAAGAACCTAATCGATACGTTACAGGAATAGCATCTTTTTTAGAATGACTTGGAAGATTGCAACCGAGACAAGATTAAAATATTGCATCAGACGAGGGGGAATGATCGATGAATTTTCAACATGTGATTGATAAGGTGCCAGACTACAAGGTTTTTCTAACAGTAGATGAAATGGATGAAAGCACCAGAAAGCTGGCCGAAGAGTTTCCTGATGCTGTAACCGTATTTGAGGCGGGAAAGTCTCGCGATGGACACCCCATTCAATGTATCAAAATCGGAGACGGGCCCAAAAATGCGTTATGCTTTGCCTGCCCGCATCCTAACGAGCCAATTGGCGCGATGACGATGGAATATCTCTCCCGCGCATTGGCAGAGGACAAGGCTCTGCGCGACGAGCTGGGCTTCACGTGGTACATCATCAAATGTGCTGACCCTGATGGTACGCGACTAAATGAAAATTGGTTTAAAGGACCATACAATATTTTTAACTACATTAGAAATTACTATAGACCTGTCGGCTACGAGCAGGTGGAATGGACTTTTCCGTTTGAATATAAAGAATATCGCTTTGACAAACCATTGCCTGAAACGCAAGTGCTCATGAAAATCATAGACGAGACTAGACCTGAGTTTATGTATTCTCTGCACAATGGGGGGTTATGCGGTGCTTATTGGTATATTTCGCACGATTTTCCAGAATTATACGAGGGATTTCACAATTCAGCAAGGAAGGAAGACGTGCCTTTAGATCTAGGAGAACCAGAGACGCCATTTGCGACAGAGTTTGCTCCGGCCATCTTCAGTTTAAACGGGCAAGACGAATACTATGATTATATGGAGAAACATACAGGAAAACCCCCGACACTTGATGTGGGTGCAGACAGCCACACATACGCCTCTTCGAAAGCGGATTGTGTAACATTAATCACCGAGCTGCCATATTTTTTCGATCCACGAATAGAGGATCAGAGTGACTCAGATATCTCCCGCAGAGAGGCACTTCTGACCGAAGCAGATCAAAGTGAGGCTTTTTTTGAAATGCTGGAGGGACTTGTGGGTGGCATACGGTCCTATATTTCGCAGGATAACCCGTTTTTCAAGTTGATGGCCCCCTCTTCCCCGGCACGCAAAGAAAGGAACGAAGCACAGAGAAATTGGGCAATGAGCGATCCTGAATTTGAAAAGCCGGCAAAGGGTTCCCAAGTTTTCAGCAGTTTTGTGGTATCGAAGTTTTATCGAGGATTGAGCTTAGGACTAGCGGTCCGCACTTGCGAATTTGAGCTAGAGCGGCTAGCAATGGAAGGCTCAAACGACCAAGAGGCAATTACAAAACTGAAAGCAGTGCTGCAAGAAGGGCTTCGCCAATTGCGACAGCATACGGATGAGCTGGAACGAGAACTAAACTATACAGTTATCCCCATTCAGAAATTGGTACGTATTCAGTTGGAATGCGGTTTACTAGTCTCCAATCACATCAGCAAGAATCGGTAGTCTTGCTATTAAAGGTTGCTTAATTCGCCAGCACTTCTATAACGATAACCACCACAATAACAAACACGAAAGGTCGCACCATGAGAACCTTGCCTAGAGGTCTCCCCATGCTTACTGTCCAACCCGTCCATGTACTGAAAGAATTTTGTACTCTTCTGCCCGTTAGCGTAACAAAGCTGCCGGTCATCATCGCGGCAGCTTCTTTGTCGTGGTGTGTTTTTGCGTTATCGAACCCGTTATTTCAAGAATTTTGTTTCCAATTTATCATACTGTTCATTTCTTTAAGGGTTTCCGGTCCCATTAACTTTATCGCATTTGTCTGAATGACAGGGTTGTTTTCAAAAGCTATCCACTCTGCAATTTCTACCGCGGCGAGTGTTTGAACATCATCGTGCTCACTTAGCATCATTATCTCTATAAATTCGAAAATCCCTTTTAAAATGGGGCTTTGCCAATCATTCTGAAGAAGTTCTTCCATTATTGGAACGACCACAAAACCAAAGACCACATATGGCAGATAATCATCGAGCCACATATCCGTATTCTCAGCGTAGAGTGGCTTTAGTTCAGGTATTGTATTTAAGAGTTCGTCTATAACAGTGGTGTAAACCAATTCATTTGCCATGTTCACAATCTCCTTACCAAACAAACCTTCCCGTTTAATTGAGAAAAGGGAGCCGATCCCGGCATCCGTTATTGAGCTATCGAACCCGTTAGCTGAATTGGCGTTATGTCTCATTATGTTCCATCAACGTTAAAGGATCTTAACTTCCGAAACAGCAGCCTTTATAGTCGGGATAGACATCTCTTTGGATAATACTGCTCTGTAGTTCCCGTACCCAGTAACTAAATGGCCCCCTTTGGGCATTTCTAAGGCTGCGGGAAATAAAAGAGGAACTCGGCGTAGCCGTATCTGTCGCCGAGCTCCTTCCTTGCGGTGTCGCCGTCGAGGATGAGGTGCTGCCGAACGGTCTGATCAACCGCGAGCGATGCCATCCATGCGTTTGCGCTGCAACGCTTGCACCCACTCACCTCGTATCTGCTGCAACCCTATTCCAAACCCGTCAAGCGCGCGCTCAACTCCCACAGCCTGCGCCGAAATTCGTCGTCATACGCTTGCTTGTCGGCACACGATTCCTTTTTTCGATCGAAGTATTTCCCTGTCACCCTTTCCAGTTCAGCCGAAACAGCCAGGTAGACAACCGCATCTGCACCGGAACAGGCGCTGCCCAGCGGAGTAATTCCGCTTTCGCGCACCATTTTCGTATCTAGGTAAGTTCCGGGATGCAAGCAGTTGCAGGTGATGCCGGTACTCCGGAAAGTTTCGGCCAACTCGAACGTGAACGCAACGAGCGCCAGCTTGCTTTGCTGATAGGCCGCTAACGGCGAATAGCCTTGTTCCAGCATAAAGTTGGATAGATCGATCCGTTTCTGCCCACTGGACGCGACGTTCACGATTCGTGCTGAATTTGCTTCCAACATCGGCAGCAGCAAACCGGTGAGCAGAAACGGGGCCAAATAATTGACGGCAAGCTGAAGCTCATATCCATCCCGGCTTAACGCGCGCTTCCCCGGCCCGCCGATACCCGCGTTGTTAATCAGCACATCCAGACCGGCATACTCGGCCTGCACCTCCGCTGCGAGCCGCTTCACTTCGGCAAGTGACGAAAAGTCCGCCTTATGAAAACGAATATTTTCGTTTCCCGTTAACCGGACGATCTGCTCCACCGCAGCCCTTCCCCGCTCGTCGCTTCTCCCGTGAACAATAACGGTCGCCCCTCGTGCCGCCAAATCGATCGCGGTCTGTATGCCGATGCCGTCCGTCGCTCCCGTAACTAGAATCGTTTGTTCATTGATCGGCTTCATGATGAGCCCGCCTTTTCAGTGATGATTTTGTTTTTGATTTTGCTCCCACAGCCGCAAATGATTGTATGCTTCAAATTCTTAATCGGCTGGAGGCACATGGGGCATACACTTTGATGAAGTGGATCGTTCAGCTTCACCGCTTCCCCCGTACTTGAATCTGCTTCTCTTGGAGCATCGAAAGCTCCTGCCCCGTTGCTGCATGTGGACATCAACGCGAGCACGCCTGCCAAAACCAGTAATTTTTCATACCATCGTCTCCTATGGCCCCAAATTGCTTGGTTTACTTGATTTCCCCTGTTGCTACGAGAATGGCTCTTCCCAGCGTATGGCTCAACATGGTGAAACCTAAGAGAGCCGGCGTTGCGTTAGGATCGACACCGATATTCTCGATATCCAGTGCATGAAGAACAAAATAATACCGATGAGGACCGTGTCCCGCTGGAGGCGCCGCACCTATAAAACGTTTGAGTCGCAAATCGTTCGGCAGTTGCAATGCGCCTTGCGGCAAGTCGCTGCCATGCTCGTCGCCTGCGCCGGTCGGCAGTTCGGTGACGTTGGCAGGGATGTTGATGACGGCCCAGTGCCATAAGCCCGAACCAGTTGGGGCGTCCGCGTCATACACAGTTACGACGAAGCTCTTCGTCCCTTCTGGCGCACCCGACCATTTCAAATGGGGCGAAAGATCTTTGCCCCCCTCCACTCCTGACATCCCCGAGTATTGCTGGGGTGGTAGAGGAAGGCCCTCTGCAATGTCGTTACTTATCACTTGAAAGACTGCGACCTCCGGAAATTTGGCATATGGGTTGTTGCTCACTGTAAATTACCTCCTTTTTTAAAGACAACTCGATTGTATTTTAAAGAATCGATTTTGTAAATACAAATCGTTTAATGTGATTATTATCGAATTTTGTCTTTGTTTTTTATAGATTTAGGTGTAAAATATTGAAACGTATATAATCCCGATGTGCAAGAAGGATGGTGTCGGCTTCATGGCCAAAAGAGAAGGTTCGTCCACTTTAAACGAAAATGTCACGAAGAAACTGCAGTCCGACATTCTGGCCGGACAATATGAACCTGGCTCTCCATTAACCGTTTCGGAATTAGCCAAAGGCTTCAATGTCTCGGTTGCCGTCGTTCGAGAAGCACTAACCCGGTTGGCGACCCAAGGCCTCGTCTTGCAAAACCCGAATCGCGGTTTTTCAGTGAAGACGGTGTCGGAAGAAGACCTGAAGAGCATCTTAGAAGCGCGGTCGATCAATGAGTCCGCAGCATTACGCCTGTCCATCGCCCATGGCGATCTCACATGGGAGTCCAATGTAATCGCCGTTCACCACAAATTATCGCAAACGGCCGCGTTTAAGGAAGTGAATCAAAAGCTTGCCATTCGCGAAGAGTGGGCAGACATCCACCGTCAATTTCATTACGAACTTATCGCCGCATGTCCAAATCAGGTTCTCCTGGATATCTGCAGACGTCTTTGGGATTTGAGCGAATTTTATCGACATTGGTCGAGCTCAAAGGAGCCAACTCGCGATGGCCACGCCGAACATAAGGCATTAACAGATGCCGTTCTTAGCCGGGATAGCGATCGCGCCATCGAGATCTTTAGAGCGCACATCCAACTCACCGCGGATAACCTGATTGACAACCGATAAGCGGTTTATGCCTACAAACTCCACTTTTACCTAAAACCGTTGTAGACGGGCAGCAATATAAAAAAAGGAGCAGTTTGCTCTATGGCAACGGCTCCCATTTTATATTAGGCTTCTTAACTGAAATCGGTATCAGTCTAAGGCGGCTCGGAACAGATTGGGTCGATTTGTACCAGATCCATCGGCGGGATCATCATGCGACAATCTATTCATTCAACAATCTATGAAGTTGCCATACAGCGAGAAATTAGTCCGAGCCTACTACACATAGGCTTCTCCTTGTTTACAGCCGTTAGTTGAGAAAACGGCAGCCAATTTATAATTAGGGCAGTCAGTCTACATTTAAACACCAATGACTGCCAATGCAGTACCAGCTTTCATCTGTTATAATGTGAAAAAAATCTGGGAGGACGAAGCATATGCTTGAACGGCCGTCGCGAGACGAATTCACGCAATATTATCGTACATACATAGATCTGGTACCAGAAGGCGATTTGATAAATACTTTGCACACCCAATTTGAGGAGACGCGGCAGTTACTGACGACGATTTCAGAGGAACAAGCACTTTACCGTTACGAGGCTGGAAAGTGGACTCTTAAAGAGGTTGTCGGACATATCGCAGATACTGAACGCATAATGAATTACCGTTTACTTCGGATAGCGCGTGGCGACAAATTGCCGCTTGCCAGTTACGACGATATAGAGTA
>JARDZO010000355.1 GCA_029240815.1 Brevibacillus sp. | reverse complement strand
CATATATCTTCGCCGAATCACGGCTGACAAATTTTTGGCGCTGATGGAACGGGAAGCACTTGATAAATTAGAAGAAACGCGTTTTGACATTTTGGATGTGGTACGAGAAATGACAGCCGACAACAAGATCCCGATTACGCTCAGTATCGGGGTTGGAGCAGCTGCCAGTACCTACATCGAATTGGGTCAAATGGCGCAGTCCAGCTTGGACATTGCTTTGGGACGCGGTGGCGACCAGAGCGCTGTCAAGGTTGGGAACAAGCTCACTTTCTACGGTGGCAAATCAAATGCCGTAGAAAAGCGTACTCGTGTACGAGCTCGTGTCATTGCACATGCATTGCGTGACCTCATTCATGAGGCAGAACACGTCATCGTCATGGGACACAAGCAGCCGGATATGGATTCCATCGGTGCTTCGCTCGGGGTACTAAAGGCAGTACAGGTGCACAAAAAAGAGGCTTACATCGTCATGGACGAAGGGAACAATTCGGTAGAGAGACTGATGCGAGAAATTTACGCCAACGAAGAATTGGCCGAGACATTCGTTACGCCGGAGCAAGCGATCCGTTTGGTAACGGGACGTACGCTGCTCGTTGTCGTGGATACGCATCGTCCATCGCTGGTCATTGAGCCCAAGCTGCTGGGTGAAACGAGTCGAGTGGTTGTGATTGACCACCATCGTCGCTCAGAAGAATTTATTGAACCAGTCCTGTTGTATTTGGAGCCATACGCTTCCTCTACATCCGAGCTGGTCACGGAACTGTTGCAGTACCAAAGCGAGCGATTGAATATCGACAGCCTGATTGCGACAGCACTTCTCGCCGGGATTGTCGTCGATACCAAGAGCTTTGCATTCCGCACAGGTTCGCGTACCTTTGAGGCTGCTTCATTCTTGCGTCGTAACGGTGCCGATACAGCAGCGGTCCAACGTTTGTTGAAAGAAGATGTGAATCAGTACGTCAAGCGGGCACGAATCATCATGAACACCGAAACGTACCGAGACAATATGGCGATCGCCACGGGTGATCCGACAGAGGATTATACGCAAGTCCAGGTAGCGCAGGCGGCAGAACAGCTCCTGACCCTGTCTGGTATCCAGGCTTCGTTTGTAGCTGCACAGCGCGCAGACGGTGCGATCTTGATTAGTGGACGCTCCTTGGGTGATATAAACGTCCAATCCGTCATGGAGCTTCTGGGTGGCGGCGGTCACTTGACTGGGGCAGCGACACAAATCGAAGGCATTACCATGAAAGAAGCAGTGAAACGCTTGAAAGAAGCGATCGATTCGGTCATATAGGCCAATAGAAGAAGGGGGAAACGATGATGAAAATCATTTTTCTTCAAGATGTAAAAGGCCAAGGAAAAAAAGGTGAAGTAAAAGATCTCTCTGAAGGTTATGTACGCAACTTCCTGCTGCCGCGTGGATTGGCAAAGGAAGCTACAGATAGCAACGTCAAAACGCTGGATGCTCAAAAGCGAAGCGAAGAGAAACGCAAAGAGCAGGAAAAACAGGAAGCACAAGAGCTGGGTGAAAAACTGAGCGAGCTGACTGTGAAAGTAAAAGGAAAAGCAGGCGAAGGTGGTCGTCTGTTTGGAGCCATTTCCAGCAAGCAAGTCGCGCAGGCTTTGGAAGAACAGTTCAAAGTCAAAGTGGACAAGCGCAAGCTCGAAATGGATGCGATCCGCGCACTGGGTGTCACACAAATCAAAGTAAAATTGCACAACGAAGTAACCACAACGCTCAAAGTTCACGTGGTGGAAGAATAATGACTGACATGTGGAGGGTGTGACGTGAGCGACCTGTTTTTGGATCGTGTGCCGCCGCAGAACAAGGAAGCAGAACAGTCGGTGCTGGGTGCCGTGTTCTTGTCCAAGGATGCTCTTATCACGGCCATAGAACTTCTCCGTCCGGAGGATTTCTATAAGACAGCGCATCAGCGCATCTTTCAAACGATGGTGGACCTGTACGAAAAAGGAGAGCCTGTCGACTTGGTTACAGTCACGGCTGAATTGCAGGACCACAAGCTGTTGGACGAGATCGGCGGCGTTACCTATCTGACGGAGATCGCGAGCTCTGTTCCGACCGCAGCGAATATCGAATACTACGCGAAGATTGTGGAAGAAAAATCGCTGCTACGGCGATTAATTCATACAGCAACCAAGATTGCCAATGACGGTTATTCACGCGAGGATGAGGTCACTGCCATCATCGCCGATGCTGAAAAGTACATCATGGAGATCGGACAGAATCGCAACAGCGGGGGATTCACTCCTATCCGCGATGCGCTGATGGCGACCTATGAACGCATCGAGTTCTTGAGCCAGCGTAAAGGAGATATCACGGGGATTTCTACGGGATATACCGATCTGGACAAGATGACTGCAGGCTTGCAGCGAAGCGATCTGATTATCCTCGCTGCCCGTCCTTCTGTAGGGAAGACGGCATTCGCTTTGAATCTGGCACAGAATGTAGCGGCTCGAGCAGGAGAGACTGTAGCTATCTTCTCACTGGAGATGGGTGCCACTCAGCTCGTTCAGCGTATGATCTGTGCGGAAGGAAATCTGGATGCCTCTCGGATGCGTTCTGGGGCACTGGAAGAAGATGACTGGCAGAAGCTTACGATGGCGATCGGGACTTTGGCCAAAGCGCCGATCTACATTGATGACTCTCCAGGGGTAACGGTCATGGATATCCGGGCCAAATGTCGCAGGCTTCAAGCGGAAAAAGGCCTAGGATTGATTTTGATCGATTACTTGCAACTGATTCACGGTCGAGGAAAAGGGGATAACCGTCAACAGGAAGTATCGGAAATTTCCCGTACCTTAAAAGGGATCGCCCGGGAATTGAACGTACCGGTAATTGCTCTGTCGCAGTTGAGCCGTGGCGTAGAGCAACGGCAAGACAAGCGCCCGATGATGTCGGATATTCGTGAATCCGGTTCGATCGAGCAGGACGCGGACATCGTAGCCTTCCTCTATCGGGATGACTACTACGATAAAGAAACCGAGAACAAAAACGTCATTGAGGTCATTATCGCCAAACAGCGTAATGGCCCTACAGGAACGGTAGAACTGGCGTTTTTGAAGGAATTTAACAAGTTCGTCAGTCTGGATAATCGCTTTCGCAATCAGGCAGGATAATAGAGCCAGGCTAAGTGGAAAGTCGGAAATGCTTCCGGCTTTTTTCTATGGAAAAAGGGACCCAAATTTCATAAAGAAAGGGACAACAGGGGACATTCAAGCGTATGTTAATTACCGAACGTATAATCTTTCCACAATTCTAATGTTCGTATTTTCGTTGACATACAGGAAATGGTTTAGTACACTTAGATTGTTTCAGGCCCAAAAGGACATGATTATATCAGGAGGTGTTTTTCGATGTCAACAGTCGTTGTCGTCGGAACCCAGTGGGGCGATGAAGGTAAAGGTAAAATTACAGACTATCTGGCAGAAAGTGCAGAGGTAGTGGCTCGTTACCAAGGTGGTAACAACGCAGGCCATACCATTATTTTCGATGGTAACAAATATAAGCTCCATTTGATTCCATCTGGAATTTTTTATACAGATAAGACCTGCGTTATCGGAAACGGCATGGTAGTCGATCCGAGAGCGTTGATTAAAGAGCTTGAGTACATTCACAGCTTTGGTTTTACTACAAATAACTTGAAAATCAGTGATCGCGCGCACGTGATTCTGCCATACCATATCAAGCTGGATGGCGTGGAAGAAGATAGCCGCGGAGCAAACAAGATCGGTACGACCCGTAAAGGTATCGGTCCTGCTTATATGGACAAAGCAGCTCGTATCGGTATCCGTATCGCCGATTTGTTGGATCCAGAGGAGTTCAAACGCAAGCTGGAGCGCAACCTTGCTGAGAAAAACATGTTGCTGGAAAAAGTATACAACACGACTGGATTCGAGCTGAAAGAAGTATTGGACGAATACCTGGCTGTTGCAGAAATCATTCGCCCATATGTGACGGACACATCTGTTGTTCTGAATGACGCAATCGATCGCGGTAACCGCGTGCTGTTTGAAGGCGCACAAGGCGTACTGCTGGACATTGACCAAGGTACTTATCCTTACGTCACTTCTTCCAACCCAATCGCTGGTGGGGTTACCATCGGTTCCGGTGTAGGTCCGACCAAAATCAATCAAGTCATTGGTGTTGCGAAAGCGTACACCACTCGCGTAGGGGACGGTCCGTTCCTGACTGAGCTGTCTGATGCGATTGGCGATCAAATCCGTGAAGTTGGTGCCGAGTATGGTACCACAACTGGCCGTGCACGCCGTGTAGGTTGGTTTGACAGCGTAGTCGTACGTCACGCTCGTCGTGTCAGCGGTATCACCGGCTTGGCGATTACCAAGCTGGACACGTTGTCTGGAATTGACACCCTGCGTATTTGCACCGCGTACAAATACAATGGTGAAATTATTGAATCGTTCCCTGCGAACCTCAACCTGCTCGCGAAATGCGAACCGGTATACGAGGAGATGCCAGGCTGGACAGAAGATATTACAGGTGTTCGCAACCTGAACGACTTGCCTGAAAACGCACGTCACTACATTGAGCGCATCACGCAATTGACAGGTATCCCAATGTCGATCTTCTCTGTAGGACCAGATCGTGAGCAAACCGTAGTCGTTCGCGGCATTTACGGATAAACAGTAGTACCATTGTCATAGTGAAAGCTGTCGATTCTTCGACAGCTTTTTTCATTTAGCAAACAAATTTATTTCATGAGGACAGACACGAAACGACACCATCTGGGCATAAAGTAGAGCATAGCAAGGAAATGGAGAGGTGATCGCGATGATGGGTTTTGATCAAAAAGCCATGA
>JARDZO010000354.1 GCA_029240815.1 Brevibacillus sp. | reverse complement strand
TCCTGTTTCGACCTGCAGACCTTTTTCCCGCAGCTTGGCGTTGAACAGCTCGTACAACGGCTCTGCATGGTCTGGTCTTGCCGCAGTCATGAAATTGGGGCGTCTGCCTTTGCGGCAATCGCCGTACAGCGTGAATTGCGAAACAGACAAGATTTGTCCGCCCGTCTCGAGGACAGAATGATTCATTTTGCCTTCCTCGTCTTCAAAGATACGCAGGTTGGCAATTTTATCGGCGACGAACTCTACTTCCTTTTCGCCATCCTCATGGGTAATTCCTACAAGCAGCATCAAGCCGTGGTCAATCTGTCCCACTATCTCTCCTGCTACTGTTACACTCGCTTCCCGTGTTCGTTGTACCACTACTCTCATTCTTCTTCCAATCCCTTCTCTATCAAGTCGGTTCCGCACGATCCGAAAACAAGAACACCCAATCCGCGAAGGATCAGGTGCTCAAAATCCGGCGAACCGAATAAATATCTTTGATACGCTTGATGCGTTCTACCACTTTCTGTAGATGATCCACATTGCTGATGGAAATCGTCATGTGGATGGTGGCTACCCGGTTTTTATCGGCTTTGCCACTTACGGCGGCAATATTGGTCTTGGTTTCCGCTACTACCTGCAGAACATCGTTTAAAAGACCGCTTCGATCATTGCCCGTGATTTCAATTTCCACGTTGAAGTTGTGCTTGAAGTCCGTGTCCCATTCGACATCGATCAATCGTTCGGAGCATTCATCAGCCAAGACATTTGGACAGTCCAGCCTGTGCACGGAAACCCCGCGGCCTCTCGTAATGAAACCGATGATCTGATCACCTGGGACCGGCGTACAGCAACGGGAAATACGCACAAGCAAATTGTCTACACCGCGCACCTTGACACCAGACTCGCTTTTGGTATGCTGCGGGTTCGGCTTGTATTCAGGAATGACTGGATTTTGTTCTTCTCGCTCCCGACGCAGCTTGTCGACCAAGCGTGTCACGATCTGAGAAGCCGTAATCCCGCCATAGCCCACGGCGGCAAACATATCCTCGGCTCCCTGGAAGTTAAAACGGGCAGCCGCTTCCTTCAGATTGCTTTCCGTCATCGCGTCTTTAATATCAAAATTGCGGGCTTTCACCTCAGCCTCGACCATCTGCTGGCCCTTGGCTACGTTTTCTTCCCGCTTCTCTTTTTTGAACCATTGTTTGATCTTGTTGCGAGCATGAGCGGACTTCGCCATTTTCAGCCAATCCTGGCTAGGACCGTACGAATGCTTGGAGGTTAAAATCTCAATGATGTCGCCTGTCTTCATCGCGTAGTCGAGTGGCACGATCTTGCCGTTTACTTTGGCGCCAATCGTCCGGTTCCCGACTGCCGAGTGAATCCGGTAAGAGAAGTCCAATGGCACGGAGCCTTTGGGCAGCTCGACGACGTCTCCTTTGGGCGTAAAGACAAAAACGGTATCGGAGAACAGATCCTGCTTGAGACTTTCCATGAATTCCTGAGCGTTTGGCGCTTCCTCAGACCCGCCTTCGATCATCTCACGCAGATTTCCCAGCTTTTCCGCGAAGGATCCCTGAACGACACTCTTGCCTTCCTTGTACGCCCAGTGCGCAGCAATCCCGATCTCTGCCGTTTGATGCATATCCCATGTGCGAATTTGCACTTCCAACGGTTCGCCTTTTGGTCCGATTACCGTCGTATGCAGGGACTGATACATATTGGTTTTCGGCATCGCGATATAGTCCTTGAAACGGCCTGGCATCGGCTTCCACAAGGTGTGTACAATACCGAGCACGGCGTAACAGTCGCGAATGTCATTCACGATGATCCGCAAAGCCAGCAGGTCATAAATCTCGTTGAACTGCTTGTTCTGCCGGGTCATCTTTTTATAAATGCTGTAAATATGTTTTGGTCTTCCCGAAATTTCCGCCTCGATATTCAGCTCGCCCAGCTTTTCCCGGATGGTGTCCGATGCTTCGTTGAGATAAGCTTCACGCTCTACCCGTTTTTTCTGCATCAGATTAACGATCCGGTAGTACTGCTGCGGATTTAGATAGCGAAGTGCTGTATCCTCCAACTCCCATTTGACGGAGGCGATCCCGAGACGATGTGCCAGCGGTGCAAAAATCTCGAGTGTCTAATCGGAAATTTCCCGCTGTTTCTCCTCCGACATATGCCGCAGCGTCCGCATATTGTGCAGGCGGTCTGCAAGCTTGATCATAATGACCCGAATATCCTGAGCCATAGCAATTAGCATCTTGCGGTGGTTTTCCGCGAGCTGCTCTTCTTTGGATTTGTATTTAATTTTTTCCAGCTTGGTAACGCCATCTACCAGAAGCGCCACATCCGGCCCGAACTGCTCCCGGAGGTAATCAAGCGTGATCTCCGTGTCTTCCACCACATCGTGCAAGAAGCCTGCTGCAATCGTAACCGCATCCATATGCAAGTTTGCCAGGATGCCTGCGACCGCAATCGGGTGCATGATGTAAGGAACACCTGATTTTCGCACCTGACCTTCATGGGCTTTCTCGGCCAGCTGATAGGCTCTGGTTATCAGATCTAAATCCGCTTGAGATAAATATGTGCTCGCTTTTTTTACTACCTCATCAATGCCGGTAATCATAGTTCCCTTCCCTTATCCTCTCATTAGAAAACTTGGCTATGCCAAGCCTCCGGCGTAGCCTTAGTTGCACTTATACTGGATAGGAAACTTATCCATCCCTATCTATACAAGAAATCCTCTAGTAAGGCCTCCACAAGGATGAATGACCACGTTGTAGAGGAAGGATATACCGCAGCCATGCCTGAAGCGAATGCTGAGGTACGAAAATCAGGCAGTTGGTTTCGCCTGTTACGCGTTCTGATATGAGGGCGATATGATCGCCTTCAAAGCTGTTGACCACTACTAGTATTAGCCTGCCAGACAAGCATCGCCAGGAAACGATAGTATAAAAAAAAAGTCCTGCGAAGCCGGTTCACAAAATCGGTCATGCGTTAGGATGGAAAATGAGAATCATGTCTATTTCATACTATTATCTTGTAAGTCGTTCGTATTGTAAAGCCGTATTCCCCTGTAAAGTATGAACAGTATTAGAAAATTAGAAAACTTGGCTGTGCGAGGCTTTTTGGCATAGCCTTAGCTGCACGTATACTGGATAAGAATCCCTTCATTCTTGGGCACTCTTTCCTTTGAGGATATTATTAGTCCTTCTCTATAAAACAAAAAACGGGCAAAATGCCCGTTCTTGCTTGCTCCTCCTTAGTATTGCACCAAGGATTTCACAGGGATATCTCCGATTTTTTTGCGTCCATCCAAGTAGGACAGCTCGATAAAGAATGCCGCACCTACGACTTTTCCGCCCAACTGTTCCACCAGCTTGATGGTCGATTCGATCGTGCCGCCAGTCGCCAAAAGGTCGTCAGCGATCAGCACGCGTTGGCCAGGCTGGATGGCATCCACGTGAACAGCCAATGCATCTTTCCCGTATTCCAGGTCATACTCTGCCTTGATGGACTCGTATGGCAGCTTGCCGGATTTGCGGATCGGCACAAAACCGATGCTCATTTCATAGGAGAGCGGTGCACCCACGACGAAGCCACGCGCTTCTGGTCCTGCAATGACCTCAGCATCCACTTCACGAGCAAATGCCGCCAGATCCTGGATGGCAGAGCGATAAGCCGGGCCGTCTTTCAGCAAGGTAGTAATATCTTTAAAACGGATCCCAGGCTGGGGAAAATCGGGAATAACGCGAATGTACTGTTTATAATCCATGAAAAATTCCTCCTAAACGGTGGCTGTTTCCACCAACTGATGAAACGTTCGAATCAAATCCTCTGAAGAAGAGAGCAGCAGCTCAGTTGCCAGCTCCGCTTCTTCCTTCCAAGCCTGATAAAGCAAAGAGCTTTCCAGCGGTCGTTTTTCTCCCGGGTTTTGCAGCCTGTACTGACCTGGCTCTTCTTCCAAGAGACCAAGCTCCATAAAAATGGCGATCATACCGTCCAGCAAGCTGCGCTTCCACTTCAGTCTTTTCGCCAGGGCATCCAGATGAATCTGAGGGACGACAGGCACTTGGACCAAAAACTGGTAAAGCTGTTTAAAATGCTCCCTTCCCGGGCAGGAAAGCCTTTCCATTCCGAGATCCGGGTCACCGAACAAGCAGTAAATGCGCTCCGCCTGTCTCACCTGAGCCAATATGGCGGTAAGCTCGGAACGTCGTTTTGGCAAATCGTAAAGGATGACAGTTTGCAGGGCCGGGAATGGGTCCTTCATGTCTCCTGCACCTACATATAACACGGAATTCGATTGCTCCGGTAATGCTTTTGTCGTGAAGCTCGCATAGCTTTCTTCTCGAAAGACAACGGTCCAGGAAGCAGGTTCCTCCACCAGCTGGAGCCATTTCTCCCACTTGTCCCGGCTTCCCCGCCAATCGAATACTTGCTGATGGGGTACGGACATGTCTCGTATGGTCAGCTGCGGCTTGCGATTCCCATTCCATTCGTTTACGGAGAGCTCGCCTAGCACGCGGAATTTCGCTTTTGGCGTTACCTTTTTCGTTACATGCGCCCAGTTGAAGCCGATCGCATCCACCGTCGTTCCCTGCTTTTGCAAGGAGCATTTCAGATGATTGTCATCGCGGCCAATCGTCCGCATGCCCACGCTCTCCACGTCCTCCAGCATAACGAGCGGCGTTGGGTTCCCCATTCCGTACGGTGCTAGCTGTTCCAGCTGCTCTGCCGCGTCGAGACTGACTTCCTGTATGTCCATGGCTACATCCACCTTGGTCAGCGGAGTAAAGTCATCGGCCGTCAGCCACTCCTTTGCCAGCTCATTTAAGCGCTGGCGCAAAGGGTCGAGATTCTCCGTA
>JARDZO010000353.1 GCA_029240815.1 Brevibacillus sp. | reverse complement strand
CGAACGGTGCTTGTGGAATCAAAAGCGGAACGGCCTGCCGCTGCATGTTGGAACCCATCAGTGCGCGGTTGGCGTCATCGTTTTCCAGGAACGGAATCAGTGCAGTCGCAACAGATACAACCTGTTTCGGCGATACGTCCATGAAGTCAACCTTGTCACGTGGTACGCTCAGGATCTCACCTTTACGTCGGCAAATAACCATGTCGTTGACAAAGCGTCCGATTTCATCGAGTGGTTGGTTTGCCTGTGCCACGTTGAACACGTCTTCTTCATCCGCTGTCAGGTAGCTGATATCGGTCAAAACGTAACCGGTCTCCGGGTCTACCTTACGACGAGGTGTCTCAATAAAGCCGTAGTCGTTGATGCGTGCAAAGGACGACAGGGAATTGATCAAACCGATGTTTGGACCCTCTGGCGTTTCAATTGGACACATGCGACCATAGTGGGAATGGTGAACGTCACGCACTTCAAAGCCAGCGCGCTCACGCGTCAAACCACCAGGTCCGAGTGCAGAGAGACGACGTTTGTGCGTCAACTCAGCAAGCGGGTTTGTTTGGTCCATGAACTGAGACAACTGCGAGCTACCGAAGAACTCCTTCAGTGAAGCAATCACTGGACGGATATTGATCAGTGCCTGCGGTGTAATCTGGTTCTGATCCTGGATGGACATGCGCTCGCGTACTACGCGCTCCATACGGGACAACCCGATACGGAACTGGTTCTGCAAGAGCTCACCCACGGAACGAAGGCGACGGTTGCCCAAGTGGTCAATATCGTCTGTAGAACCTACGCCGTGCAGGAGGTTCATGAAGTAGTTAATTGCCGATACGATATCGGAAGGGGTAATATGTTTGAACGATTTATCTACATTTCCGTTTCCGATTACCTTGATGATTTTTCCATCTTCAATCGGAGAGAAAATATTAATTGATTGCAGATGAATCGCTTCGTCTTCCAAAACGCCGCCATGTGTACGAACGTCAATGAAGTTGATGTCCCCTTCAAGTGCTGGCAGGATACGATCCAAGATACGACGATCGATCATTTGGCCAGCTTCGGCAAACATCTCGCCCGTGCTAGTATCTACCAATGTTTCTGCCAAACGTTGATTGTACAGGCGATTTTTCAGATGAAGCTTTTTGTTCATTTTGTAACGACCAACAGATGCGAGGTCATAACGCTTTGGATCGAAGAAGCGAGAGATCAAAAGGCTCTTCGCGTTTTCGACTGTTGGCGGCTCACCCGGACGAAGACGCTCATAGATTTCAATCAGCGCTTTCTCGGTAGAGTCGGTATTGTCTTTTTCCAGCGTGTTCTTGATGTACTCGTCTTCACCCAGTAAGTTGAGGATCTCAATGTCAGAACCAAAGCCCAGTGCACGCAAAAGAACCGTTACCGGGATTTTTCGCGTACGGTCGATGCGGACATAAATTACGTCTTTCGCATCAGTCTCCAACTCCAGCCATGCCCCACGATTCGGGATTACAGTAGCTGTAAACGTCTGCTTGCCGTTTTTGTCCACTTTGGTGTTGTAATATACACTGGGGGAACGAACAAGCTGGCTGACAATGACACGCTCAGCCCCGTTAATAATGAAGGTTCCCGTTTCGGTCATGAGCGGGAAATCCCCCATGAAGACTTCTTGTTCCTTCACTTCTCCCGTCTCTTTGTTCAACAAACGTACCTTCACACGCAGAGGCGCCGCATAGGTGACGTCACGTTCTTTCGACTCGTCAACATCGTACTTCGGCTCTCCCAAGCTGTAGTCGATAAACTCCAGCACGAGATTACCTGTGAAGTCCTGGATTGGCGAAATGTCTTGGAACATCTCACGGAGCCCCTCATCAAGGAACCATTGGTAGGACTTTTGCTGAATCTCGATGAGATTTGGAAGGCCCAGCACTTCGTTAATACGTGAATACGTACGACGCTGGCGGTGTCGGCCACTTTGAATCACTTTACCTGCCAACTTATTCACCCCTCAGGTTGTGTTTTCACACACAGAAACTTGGCACTCGGCCACTTCAGAACGCAGACGAATGCCTCAAAATTAAAAATGGGTTAAACCAGTAAAACCATTTTTAACCCAAAGGAACTCTATTTTAAAAGAATTCCCATGTTTTTACTCGAACATTCCTCCCAAAGGAAAAAAGAAGAAAATGCTTGACAGACAGGGAATTACTGAAAAATAGACATTTATCCCATATTGACATTTTATAATGCTACCACATTGAAATATACGCGTCAAGAAAACTTTTCTAAGATTGATTTCTTGACTTTTTCTATTTCACTGCCCGGAAAATGAAATAGCCTTTGGAACGGTCTACTTCTTCTACTTCACGGAACATTTCCTGCAACTTCTTTAAAGCAGACGGAGCGCCCTGCTTCTTTTGAATGACCACCCACATCTCTCCGCCTTCTGCGAGAAGATCGTACCCTTCCGTAAAGATACGGTGAACAATCTCTTTTCCCGCGCGGATTGGTGGATTCGTCAAGATGACATCAAACGTTTCGCCCTGCACTCCGCTATAAACATCGCTGACGCGGATATCGACATTCTTGATGCCATTTCCTTCCGCATTTCGACGAGCGAGATTGACCGCGCGTTCATTCACGTCAATCATCGTCACTCGACCTTGCTCAGCGAGTTTGGCAGCTGTCAAGCCGATGGGACCGTAACCACAACCCACATCGAGTACTCGCGCATGGGGAGCTACCTTCATCGTTTCGATAAGCAGTACACTACCGAAGTCAATTCGATCGCGAGAAAAGACTCCCGCATCCGTATAAAAGCGCAGCTCGAACCCACGTAGTAGAAATGAAAATTGCTGTTCATCATGCGCAGCACCTGGTCGATTGGTGTAGTAGTGATCTGACACGTATGTGATCCACCTTTCCTCATCCATGGTAACGCTCTTACGTACACAGTAAAGACCTACAGAAAAACCCCCTGCCGCAGGCAAGGGGAATTCCATTGGGAAGCTAACTTACTTTACTTCTACTTGTGCGCCAGCTTCTTCGAGTTTTGCTTTGAGAGCTTCTGCTTCGTCTTTGGAAATGCCCTCTTTGAGTGTTTTTGGAGCGTTGTCTACCAGGTCTTTTGCTTCTTTCAGACCCAGACCAGTCAGCTCACGAACAACTTTGATTACGTTGATTTTGGAAGCGCCACCGCTTACCAGAGTTACGTTGAATTCAGTTTGCTCAGCAGCAGCTTCAGCAGCGCCACCAGCAACTACAGCTACAGGAGCTGCAGCAGTTACACCGAATTCGTCTTCAATTGCTTTTACCAAGTCGTTCAGTTCGAGAACGGACATGCCTTTGATGGCTTCCAAGATTTGCTCTTTAGACATTTTGAAATCCTCCCATTCAAGGAAAAGTTTAGTTGTTAGAACCCGATCAGGCGATTACGCGCCTTGACCTTCTTTTTGCTCGGCCACTGCTTTGACTGCCAGTGCAACGTTGCGCATTGGAGCTTGCAGGACGGAGAGAAGCATGGAAAGGAGACCTTCGCGGGATGGTAGGGATGCCAGTTCCTTGATTTGGTCAGCACCAACTACTTTACCTTCGATTACGCCACCCTTGATTTCCAGCTTGTCGTTTTTCTTCGCGAAGTCAGCAATGATTTTCGCTGGAGCGATGATATCATCTTTGGAGAACGCCAGAGCGTTCGGGCCAGTCAGATATTGATCCAGTTCAGTCAGGCTTTCCTTCTCTGTAGCAAGACGAGTCAGGGAGTTTTTCAACACCTGGAACTCAACACCCGCTTCACGCAATTGTTTGCGCAGCTCGGTTACTTGGGCTACAGTCAGACCGCGGTAGTCAGCCACTACTGTGGTTTGGCTTTCGCGCAGTTTGCCAGCGATTACGTTGATCGCTTCTACTTTTTCTTCACGAATAACGGTTGGACGAATTTCTGCCATTGTTTACACCTCCCGTGCTCTATCCTAGAAAATGAAGAATGCCCTCGCAGACATTCACGAGGGCATAATGCTATATCGTCAAAGGAAAGCTTCGTTTCCTCATTCGTACATTACACGCCTCGGAGGGATATTAAGCGTTGCTCTTGCAAGCCTCGCACCTTCTGTCTACGGCATATTCTTTTCATCAACAGGCACTATCGTATCAACTTCCCGAAAGGAAGTCAAGTGTCATTATTTTACAGCAACGCGTACACCAGGTCCCATAGTGGAGCTCAGTGTTACATTTTTCATGTAAATGCCTTTTGCTGCAGCTGGTTTCGCACGGTTCAGTGCATCAGTCAACGCAGCGAGGTTTTCAACCAATTTCTCACCATCGAAGGATGCTTTACCGATAGGAGCGTGGATGTTACCTGCTTTGTCAACGCGGTACTCAATTTTACCAGCTTTGATTTCGTTAACCGCTTTTGTTACATCAAATGTAACAGTACCGGTCTTAGGGTTTGGCATCAGGCCTTTTGGACCGAGTACACGACCCAATTTACCTACTTCACCCATCATATCTGGAGTAGCTACTACGACGTCAAAGTCGAACCAGCCACCTTGAATTTTTGCGATCATGTCTGCATCGCCTACGAAGTCTGCGCCAGCTGCTTCTGCATCTTTCGCTTTTTCGCCTTTTGCGAATACCAGAACACGTTGAACTTTACCAGTACCATGTGGCAGTACAACTGCACCACGGATTTGTTGGTCAGCACGCTTAGGGTCTACACCCAGGCGGAATGCTGCTTCAACAGTCTCGTCGAATTTAGCGGTAGCTGCTTTTTTAACCAGCTCAATCGCTTCTGCTACTTCGTAAACTTTGTTTTTATCAACGAGCTTTACAGCCTCTTGATATTTCTTACCTTTTTTGGCCATTTTTTAAATCTCCCTTCAATGTG
>JARDZO010000352.1 GCA_029240815.1 Brevibacillus sp. | reverse complement strand
TGAATTGGATCTTTTTTCTCAGCCTCTGGTCTTTGTTAATAGTGAAACAGTTATTTTTGTTCCATCAATTATTGAACAAATGAATATTAGTAGAATTATTGAACAGCACTTAAGTGATCAAATAATAGATATTTCGGCAAAAGGTACTAATTATGAGATTGACACGATATCTTCACTCAAAAAGTCGAATGCAATTAAGGTGAACACTACACATGTCGAATTTGAAGCGTATGATGGCAAGACCGTACAGTTTGATCTCATAGCTAAATTTGAAGATAAAATTATACTTGTTGAAATGAAATGTTTAAGTCGTCCGTATTCTCCAAAGGAGTTAAAAAATAAAGAAGCAGAAATTGATAAAGGTATTGCTCAGGTAAAGCGGCGAGCTGATATATTGATACATGAATGGGATAAAGTCAGAAATCTTGTAAATATTGATTTACCTGAAGATCATCCTAAAAAAGAAGATATAATACTAGTAGTCTGCACTAATATTTTTGATTTCACTGGAAAAGTTAAGCAAGGAGTAACAATTATTGATGATTCCTCATTAGTTAAGTTTTTTGTTTCTCCCGAAATATACGGCTACTCACGTGGAGAGAATGAAACTGTTAGAGTTTTAAGAAAGCGTTTATGGAAAGGAAAGAGCCCTACCATAGACGAGTTCTACGAATTTCTTAAAAAACCAGTGGCAATAAGCGACTTTTTTGACAATCTTGAAGAACTTCCACGACCAGTTATGATAATGAAAAGCGGGGAAGAAAGATTATATTATTTGGATTATCCACTCGTTAGAGATCCTTTTGAAAAAGAAAATGATGGATTATATAACATTTTAAAGAAGTTAAATGAGCAGAATAAGCAAGGGATTAAGAAAAAAAGTAATTTAAAGAATAAAAGAAATAAAAAGAAAAAAAGAGGATCTAAACGATAAGTCTATTGTGCAACGCTCGGCAGTCCTCACATGTGGAGTGCGTAGTGTCAATATATCCAAATGATAAATAACGGGACGCTGAACCCGATGTTAAACCAAAACATACATCGTCACAGCCTTTTCAACAAACGACTTTGAATTGAAATTGAATATATCCAAGAGAGCGTCCTAAATGGGGCGTTCTCTTTTTTGTAACGATCTAAATTATTAATATAGTTACTTGGGTTGAAATATAGCATAATATTTGCAAGCGTTAAGTACCTCAATATCGATTCCAACAAGACAATAAAGAGGAGTAGATGCGCGCATGATCCAATTATCGAACCGCCAGGCGCGGCAATTTCTGTTGCTGAAGTGTTTCCGCTACTGCATAATGCCCGAAAGTTGACGGTAATGCCTGTCCGAATCCTGACCGATATAATGACCATAATGCCTGGAAAGGAAAAAGCGCTTCCGTTGGATGTGGTACTGCTGGAACAGTATCACCGGAAGCGCCTCCCATATACAATGGTCATTGTATCAAAGTTTACGTTGGTTGAGAAGAAGCCAAAAACCGGCGTTTTTTGTTAGGAGTGCGGAGAATGTCCCCTGTCCATGCTGTGGGGGGGAATTAAGCGTTGTAGGAAGCCGTCCGCGAGTGTGGTATAGGAGTTGTGGAGAACGAGCGAAGCTCATCATTCGCCGTCTTCATTGTGAGCCGTGTGCGAGAATTCATCACGAGCTACCTGACCTGCTTGTTCCGTACAAGCGTTACGATGCGGAAAGCATTGAGGGAGTATTGTCGGTACCGGAACGCACAGATGTTGCCGCAGATGACTCAACCATTGGTCGGTGGAAAAGCTGGTTTCGCGTTTGGATTGTGTATGCAGTCGGCATTTTGCAATCCCTCAGTATTCGTTTCAATCTGCCTGTGGAGAACTCGTCCGTCTCTTCGCAGTCCGCACTCCAAAGCCTTGGACGGTTTGTCGGCGATGCCTTCGGATGGCTGGGCAGAGCTGTCCGGCCTATGGCCAATTCAAATGGCTGGGTAACAGACCCGTTCTGCATTCCTGTCCGCTCCCCTCTGAACTAGACTCATGGTAATCCTATGAAAATGGAGGCATGAGCATTGAAGGATCAGAGAAAAGCGGAAGAGATTGCAGCACAGCGGGTACAACTGTTATCTCCCCTTTTGGCAAACGGACTAGATCCAGCCAAAGCGAGTCAAATGAAAGCGGCCATCTGTGAGCAAACAGGTTTATCCGAGCGAACACTGCGGCGGTATTTGGCGCAGTATCGGGCAGAGGGGTTCAGCGGGCTGAAGCCAAAAGACAAAGGCAGGAAACCGGCGGCAGCGTCCATCCCTTCGGGGATCCTGGAAGAAGCGATTCTCCTGCGGCGTGAAGTACCAGGACGCAGCGTGAGTCAAATCATTCAGATTTTGGAGTGGGAAGAGAAAGTCCCGCGAGGGAGTCTAAAACGCAGCACCCTGCAGGAAAAACTGTCGGAGCGCGGATACAGTTCCCGGCAGATGCGCATGTATGTAAGTGGTGGCGTAGCTGCAAGACGGTTCCAGAAACGGCACCGCAATGCGCTCTGGCAGAGCGACATCAAGTATGGCCCCTTTCTGCCGATCGGACTTAACGGTACGAGCAAGCAGGTGTATCTGGTGCTGTTCGTCGATGATGCAACGCGTTTCGTACTTCACGGTGCGTTCTACGACTCGCTTGAGAAAGCGATCGTCGAGGATTGTTTCCGCAAAGCGATCGAGAAATATGGTGTGCCCGAGGCGGTTTACTTTGACAACGGAAAGCAGTACCGGACCAGATGGATGAATCGGACGTGCTCCAAGCTCGGGATTCGCCTTCTTTTTGCGAAACCGTACTCTCCGGAGTCAAAAGGCAAGGTTGAGCGTCTGAACGGCGTCGTGCAAGGATTCTTAAGCGAGGTGCAGCTTGAGAAGCCGCAAACGCTGGATCAGCTCAACATGTGGTTTCAGGCTTGGCTATCGGAATGCCATCAGAATAAGCCGCATTCCGCCCTGGAAGGAAAGAACCCGGAAACGGCTTTTCGGAGTGACACGAAAACGCTGCGGTTCGCCCCGTCTGAACTTCTCGCAAATGCGTTTCTCCACTGCGAGGATCGGAAGGTGGACAAAGCCGGCTGCATCAGCTTCATGGGCAAAAAATATGAGGTCGGCATCCTGTTCGTCGGCCGAACCGCTCAGGTGGTCTATGACCCTGCGGACATTACAGAAGTGACGATCGAATACGAGGGCCATACGCCTTGGAAAGCACGTGAACTGGTCATTGGTGAACGATCCGGAAAGCGGCCGCCGCTGCCGGATCACATGCAGAAAGAACCTGCGGACACCTCGCGTCTTCTGCGCGGAGCCAAGCGGCAAGAAGAGCGGCGCCATGAGCAGCAGGCGCCCGCTATCTCCTACCGAACCGTCCGGAAAGAGGTGAACCGCGATGTTTGAGTCGTTCTACGAGCTCAGCCGCACGCCTTTTTCGCGAGATATCCCCACCGAGGAACTCTATCAGTCGGTCATGTTGGAAGAAACGCTGGGAAGACTCGAATACGCCGCGGATCGGCAGCTCTTTGCCGTCATCACTGGGGACTGCGGAACCGGAAAAACGACGACCATTCGCCGGTTTACGTCAGCGCTCGATGCAGCGAAGTACAAAATCCTGTACCTGTCGGATTCGAAGTTGACGCCCCGCCACTTCTACAAGGGGATGCTTGAGCAGCTTGGGTGCGAGTCGAAGTTCTACCGCGGTGACGCCAAGCGGCAGTTGCACCGGGAGATCGAGCTTATGCGTGGCATTCATCGCCTGCAGCCGGTTGTCGTCGTGGACGAAGCTCACTTGCTGGATCGGGAAATGCTTGAAGAAGTGCGGTTCTTACTGAACTTTAAAATGGATGCGCAGAGCCCCATGGCACTCATCCTGGTCGGACAAAGCGAGCTCTGGGACCGGCTTCGTCTACAAGCATACGCGGCAATTCGCCAGCGAATCGATCTGCAGTGCAGACTGCCGCACTTTGACCGGGCTCAGACCGGAGAATACCTGAATCGGCATTTGGCGTATGCCGGTACGCAACATGACATCTTTTCCGACGGAGCTGTCGATGAAGTGTACCGCTTCACCAGTGGCTCTGCACGGCTGATTAACAAGGTTTGTACCCACAGTCTAATCTATGGCGCGCAACATAAACGCCGGATTATTGACGATCACATGGTAAAGCACGTGATTCAGGGAGAACTGCCATGAAGCGTAAGTGGTCAAAGATGACGTATGATCGGGACGGGGAACGATGGGTCGTTCATCTGGGAGGCCAAACGTTTGGCCTTCATTGCGGGGAGTGGTTTGAGCTACGCTTAGGGGATGCTGGGATTCCTTGCCGAATGGAAATGGACCATGATTGGTATGTGGTCATGAGGGGAACGCGGCTCATTTTACGAAAGAGGGATACCTACGAGATCGAGATCTAACGGGAACGGGAAGCGAAGGAATTCGCTTCCCGTTATGGTCGGCTCTTCCGCCAAAATTTGGACAACATACACCGTCAGTCGCTGGACGATTTGAAGCGTCAGTAACATTATACATATTCACGGTGTTGAATACAGAAAGATTCTTCAGAATGAAAAATAGTTTTGGTTCGTGAATTAAGCCTGAAATGATGTATAGCACAATATCAGGGAGCAGATCACCGCGGCGACTGCTCCCTGTTTCCGTTGAAGTAACGGGCAGTTATGTACAAAAAGGAATTTCGGAAGAACGCGGAAGTTTAAGATTGTTATTTAATAATTAAAGTGTGGAGGAAAACAGTATGTGGACGGAGCTTATAAAGGAACTTACGCAGGATTGCAAGTTTTATGTACCTGTCACAGAATCTCAAATGTTAGAAGTGGAAAATTCAATGAATATCGAACTGCCAGTTT
>JARDZO010000099.1 GCA_029240815.1 Brevibacillus sp. | reverse complement strand
GCCGTTTAACTCCACCGAGGAAGAGCAACAAAACTTTGCGGATATGCATGGCAGCATGCAACAAGGCTTTGGCGGCACCTTTGACCAGCTCGAGGATTATCTGGCACGGTTGTAGTCGCTTCAAACACCCTCAGGGTAGCAGAGGGTGTTTTTTCTTTCACTTGAATATTCATTCATGGAGTGTTTATAAGAGAACAATCAATGCTTTTACAAATATAGGAATTACCTGTACCATTAAATATGTTATTGCCCAGCTTTATTAGTCCCGGAAAGGAGAAATCAGATGATCAATCAAGTAAAAGCTCTGATTCAGAAGCACGGATTGCAAGTCATGGAGGAAAATATCCTAGCCCATTTGCACGATTGCATCCATGTACAGCCAACCAAATCGCTTGCACAATCCGTGGGGACGAGTCGATTGGGCGGCAGTCCCGATCTGCCTCCCGGATGGACCTATCCCGTTTATGGCGAGGAACCACTCGTATTCATCGGGCAACTCAACCTCGAGGAAATTCAACGCATTGGGGTAGCTAACGAACTTCCCCAGCGAGGACTCCTCTACTTCTTTTATGAAGCGGCGGAGCAATCCGTTTATGGAGAACTCAAAGATCGCGATGGCTGGCGGGTCCTGTACTTCGATGGAGATTTCTCTACGCTACAGCCCGTTCCTTATCCCGGCGACCATCCATACGGAACGCTTCCTGCCAATGAATTGCACTTGCGCAAAGGGCTTTCCCTCCATTCCGATGCGATCAAGGTTCCTGATAAGCACTGGGACTCGTACTATGATGAATTTCTCCCGGATTTCTCCTCCGTCAACGGCTCCTACGACTGCAATCATCAAATTCTGGGGCATCCCCACAATATCCAAGGAGACGTATTCGAGGAAATCGATTACTTCCGAAACGTGGAATCGGGCGGTCCTTATACCTTGCTGCTGCAGGTAGATACGGATGAAACGAACCTGAACATCATGTGGGGCGATGTCGGGACGATCTATTTTGTCATCGCGAATGACGACTTGCGTGCAGGCAGGTTTGAAAATAGTTACTTTTCTTATCAATGTTGTTGAGCGCGAGGGGTAAAAATCCCCTACTGAACTTATAAGGGTGATGATATTGAAAAAGATTTTACTGTTCATCTATGATTCATTCGCAGAATTCGAGATCGTTTTATTTACGACAGCACTGAATCAAAAGGAGTTTCAACTCGTCACCTTTTCCACAAAGCCGGCAGGTGAGACCGTAACCGGAGTCTCCAGCATGAACTACTTGCCAACACTATCAATCGAAGAGATCGATGTGAACGAGTTCGATGCCCTCGTGATTCCGGGTGGAACCACTCACCCTCTGCTCACTCATCAGCCCTTACAGGCCATCATCCGTGCTTTTTATGATCAAAACAAGACGATTGCTGCCATTTGCGGTGGCCCTGCGTTGCTCGGTGCAGCAGGAATCTTACAAGAGATTACGTACACAGCCTCTCTCACACCTGATGATCACGAATACAACGATGTCATGAACTGGGGCAACAAGCTGGAGCAAATGCTCGTCGTGGATCGCCAGGTCATCACCGCGACAGGCTCAAACTATGTACAATTTGCAGAAGAAGTTTTGCGCAGGATTGGCAGTGTGCCAGCAGAGGAAGAAAATCCATTGCAATATTTCCGTGAACCGTCAATGAATTAATCCCTCCCTTCGATCACTCTGTCCACGTAAAAAAGAGCCGTAGAATCTGGATTCTACGGCTCTTTTATATTCAACTACCTACTTTTTTTCTACCGCATGCCCGCCAAATTCGTTACGCAGCGCAGCCACGACTTTTCCGTGGAACGTATCCGGCTCAAGCGAACGATAGCGCATCAGGAGGGACATCGCGATTACTGGCGTCGCTGCCTGTAGATCCAGTGCCGTCTCCAGCGTCCATTTTCCTTCACCGGAGGAATGCATGACCCCGCGGATTTCGTCCAGATTCGCATCTTTGCGGAATGCTCGCTCTGTCAGATCCATCAGCCAGCCGCGAATGACTGAGCCGTTCGCCCATACCCGCGCCACCTCGGCGAAATCGTAGTTGTACGGGCTCTTTTCCAGCACCTCAAAGCCTTCCCCGATGGCCTGCATCATGCCGTATTCGATCCCGTTGTGAATCATCTTCAGGAAGTGTCCGCTGCCCGCTTCTCCTGCGTACAAATATCCGTTTGCCACATTGATGTCACGAATCACTGGCTCGATGTGGTCAAAAGCTTCCCGATCTCCGCCAATCATCATACAAGCGCCGTGGCGTGCACCTTCCATTCCACCGCTCGTTCCCGCATCCAGGAAGTGAATCCCTTTTTCCTTCAGACGAGCATAGCGTTCCAATGACTGCTTGTAGTGAGAATTCCCTCCATCGATGACGATATCTCCTGCAGACAGCAAGTTCGAGAGCTTGTCCACCAACTCATCCACAATTTCTCCTGCAGGAACCATCAGCCAAACAACACGCGGTGCGTCCAGCTTGGCGATTACATCCTCGACCGAGTAAGCCGGAATAGCACCTTCGCGTCCCAGTTCATCTGCTCGTTTTCGTTCCACGTCATAAGCTACGACCTCGTGCTCATGGGAGAGCAAATTCAGTGTCAAATTGTAACCCATTTTGCCTAATCCCAGTATCGCCAGTTTCATAGTGGGTACGTCACTCCTTTGAGAAAGGTCTCTGTTAATTTGTATTATATGATAATAATTTTCGTATTTCATTAGAAATGAAGAAAATTTTTTTGAAACTAGGAAACCATCGCATTCCTTTTCTATAATGAGTAACAGGTCGCCATAACTTGGGAGGTGCTTTCCTTTTGGCCGATATATCCACTCATGTTCCACCCAGCGTACTGACTCAGTTACGCGCCATCTACTCTCAATTGAGCGGCAAGGAGCAGCAAATTGCCGACTACATTTTAGAGCATGCAAGTGACGTCATTCACTTGTCCATTACCGAACTGGCTGATCAAAGTCAATGTGCGGATGCTACGGTTTTTCGTCTGTGCCGCCGACTCGGATTTCGGGGATACCAGGCCTTCAAAATCGCGCTCGCGAGTGAAGTGACCAACCCCAAACAATCGATCTACCAGGAAATTAATCTCGATGATGACGATCTGGGCTCGATCGCTGAAAAAATATTCACAGCCAACATCGAGACTTTGCGAGATACCCAGCAAATTATTGACAAGGAATCGCTGATGAAGATCGTCAACTGTCTGGAAACGGCGCGGCGCATTGAATTTTATGGCTCTGGCGGTTCGGCTGCGATCGCCCAAGACGCCTATCACAAGTTTATGCGGACAGGCATTCCCTGTATTCATCACTCCGATGCTCATTACCAGGTCATGTCCGCTTCCCTCTTGTCCGAAGGGGATGTCGCGGTCGGTATCTCCCATTCTGGCTCAAACGAAGACATCTTAGAAGCACTGCGGGTCGCAAAAGAGGCTGGTGCCAAGACGATCGGGATCACCAGCTACGGCAAGTCACCTCTCGTACGACTGGCTGACATCTGTCTGTACACGACTTCGCGAGAGACGGTATTTCGTACAGAGGCGCTCTCCTCCCGACTCGCTCAGCTCAGCCTGATTGATCTGCTGTATGTCGCCGTTTCTTTGCGTCGACAAGAGCAGACGATCACGAACATCCAGCATATCCGGGAAGCCATTTCGCTCAAACGCCTGTAATCGACAGGCGTTTTCTTTTTTTTTCAAAAGCGAAAGGAAATACTACCAATGAGGAAAAGAAAGGAATGAAATAATTTTTTTCTTACGTATTAACAAATGAAAAAAATTTCGTTATAATCTCGTTATCACTTCAGACCCAGCATGAAAGCGTATTCAAAAAGAAGGTGAATCGATATGAAGCAAACCTATTTTATTGGATTGGATATCGGAACGACGAGCACCAAGGCAATCGTCTTTACGCCATCGGGTGCTGTACGCGGTACCGGCAACGTCGATTATCGGCTGCTCGTTCCCCAGCCGTCATGGGCGGAGCAAGATCCGGAAACGATCTTTGCCGCTGTCATCTCCGCTCTGAAAAAAGCTATCGAGATGGCTGATGTCGATAAGCATGAAATCGGCGGGATCGGTTTTTCTACCGCCATGCACAGCCTGATCGCAGTGGATCAACAGGGAAGCCCCTTGACTCACAGCATCATCTGGGCGGATAACCGTAGTGTAGCCCAAGCGGATCGACTCAAGCAGGACGGCGTCGGTCACAACATTTACCTCGCGACAGGAACGCCGATCCATCCTATGTCGCCGCTGCCCAAAATCATGTGGCTGCGCGAACAAGCTCCTGATACTTTCCGCAAAGCAGCCAAGTTTATCTCCATCAAGGAGTATGTCATCCACCGTCTGTTCGGTCAGTATGTGGTCGATTACTCCATCGCTTCGGCCACAGGACTCTTCCATCTGCGCAAGCTCGATTGGGACGAGGAAGCGCTGTATGTGGCAGGTATCACCAAGCAGCAGTTGAGCGAGCCCGTGCCGACCACGCATATTTTGCGCGGGATGAAAATTCGCTACGCCGAGGAAATCGGCCTCGATGCGGATACACCTTTTGTCGTGGGTGCCAGTGACGGTGTCCTCGCCAACCTCGGAATCGGCGCCATCGATCCGGGGCAGGTAGCCATCACGATCGGGACGAGCGGTGCGGTACGAACAGTCGTGCCAGAGCCGATCACAGACCCGAAAGGCAGGACGTTTTGTTACGTGCTGACAGAAAACCACTGGGTGATCGGCGGACCCTCCAACAATGGCGGCATCATGCTGCGCTGGTTCCGCGACGAGTTCAGCTGGCCGGAGGTAGAGCGTGCCAAGCAGATGGGAGTCGATCCGTACGACGTGATGATTCAGGCTGCGGAAGATGTCCGGGCTGGAGCAGATGGCCTGTTATTTCTCCCCTTCCTCTCTGGCGAACGTGCCCCTTACTGGAATGCCCAGGCACGAGGTTCGTTTTTCGGAATCGGTCTGCACCACAAGCGGGAGCATTTTATCCGAGCTGTTCTCGAAGGCATTCTCTTCAGTGTCTACAGCATCGGAATCGCATTACGGGATCTGGCTGGCGGCGCTTCGGAGATTCGTGCTTCTGGCGGCTTTGCCCGTTCGCGGGAATGGCGACAGATCATGTCCGATATGTTTGGCTATGAGGTACTGATTCCCGAAAGTCATGAAAGCTCAAGCTTTGGCGCCGCTTTGCTCGCGATGCATGCCCTCGGAGCCTTGAACGATCTGCACGATGTCAAAAGCATGATTCACATTTCACATCGGCATGAACCCAATCTGGAACGATCCAGTACGTACTTGCAGCTGTTTTACATTTACGAACGCGTGTATTACAACCTGCTGGAGGAGTACAAGCTCATCGCGGACTTCCAAAAGCAGCTGCACAAATAAAAAAAATCCATCATGGAACTTTTGACACCAAGGGAGGGTTATTCATGCCATTAGTCATTACGCTTATTTCCATCGTGTTGCTGCTCATTCTCATCACCCGCTTTAAAGTAAACCCGTTTGTTGCCCTGCTGCTCGCTGCCGGATTTGTGGGAATCGCATCCGGCATGCCATTGACCAAAGTCGTTGATTCGATCAAAGACGGCATGGGCGGGACGCTAGGTTTTATCGCCATCGTCCTCGCACTAGGCACGATGCTCGGAAAGATGATGGCGGAATCAGGGGGCGCGGAACGTATCGCCCGTACGCTGATCAACCTCTTTGGAGAGAAAAACGTCCATTGGGCCATGATGTTTGTTGCCTTTATCGTAGGGATTCCGGTATTTTTCCAAGTCGGTTTTGTCCTTTTGATTCCACTGGTCTTTACGATTGCTCGTCAGACAGGAGTCTCCCTCCTGAAAATCGGGATTCCGCTGGTCGCTGGGCTGTCTATCGTGCATGGAATTGTCCCTCCCCATCCAGCTGCGATGGCTGCTGTCGATCTGTTCCAAGCAGATGTTGGTAAAACAATCCTCCTGTCTGTCATCGTCGCTTTGCCATCCGCGATCATCGCGGGCCCGCTCTACGGCAGTTGGATTAGCAAACGTGTGAAAACGAGCATTTCGCCTGAGCTCGCCTCCCAGCTGAGCGAACCAAAAGATGAGCGCGATTTGCCCAGCTTTGGCATCACCGTCTTTACCGTTTTGCTGCCGGTTGCTTTGATGCTGCTGGCGACTGTTGCTGATGTGACCTTACCCAAGGAAGATATGCTGCGCCAATGGGCTGACTTCATCGGTAGCCCGATTACGTCCCTGTTGATCGCCGTCATCATTTCCTTCTGGACGCTCGGGATTAACCGTGGCTTTACGAAAGATGACATTCTCAAATTCACCAACGACTGCCTGGCTCCGACCGCTACGATCCTGCTCGTCATCGGTGCGGGCGGCGCCTTCAATAAAGTGCTGCTCAACAGTGGCGTGGGCGACTACATTGCTGAATTGGCGACTGCTTCGGCTATATCTCCTATCTTTCTCGGTTGGCTGATCGCTGCCCTGATCCGAGTAGCGACTGGTTCCGCGACGGTCTCCATGATGACCGCAGCGGGTATCGTCGGCCCAATCGCCCTGCAGATCCCTGGGACGAGCCCTGAGCTGCTCGTGCTGGCGACAGGTGCAGGATCTCTGATTCTGTCCCACGTCAACGATTCCGGCTTTTGGCTCATCAAGGAGTACTTCAATATGACGGTTCAGGATACGTTGAAAACATGGACGGTCATGGAAACGATCCTGTCTGTCGTCGCGATTATCTTGATCATGGCGCTGTCTTTGGTTGTCTAATTGGATTGACCTTTGCGAACCCTCACTCTTGCAGTGAGGGTTTTCACGATGCAATTAGAGCTTAATGTCTGCCTCAATAGAGAGCTGGGGGTGATTTTCAAAACCAGAACGGGTAACGTGGAATAAGCTCGCTATATATGGTTCAGTATGTTTACTGAGCGACAATAATTTGAAGGAGCAAATTTCTTTATGGAAATCCTACTCATGGTACTCGTGCTGTTGTTGCTCATTGGTGCCTCCAATGTCATCCAGCGCTTTGTACCTTTCATTCCGGTGCCACTCATTCAGATTGCACTCGGGATCGTTGCCGCGTTTATGCCCGGCTTTCATCACATCCCGCTGAATCCTGAATTATTCATGGTACTGTTCATCGCTCCGTTGCTCTTTAACGACGGGAAAATCACACCTCGCGATGAGTTGTGGAAGCTCCGAACCTACATATTGTTATTAGCCTTAGGTCTCGTATTTGCCACAGTCCTCTTGGCAGGTCCGTTCATTCACTGGCTCATTCCGGCCATTCCTCTGTCAGCGGCATTCGCACTCGCTGCGATTCTCTCTCCGACCGACGCAGTAGCCGTTGGGTCGATTGCGGGTCGTATCAAGCTCCCTGGAAAAATCTTGCGCTTGCTGGAAGGAGAAGCGTTGATGAACGACGCCTCGGGCCTGGTAGCGTTCAACTTTGCCATCGCTGCTACTGTCACCGGTTACTTCTCTTTACCACAAGCCGTTGGGAGCTTCTTCGTTATCGCGGTCGGTGGATTGGTGATTGGTGCTTTACTCGGCTTTGTGGTCGTCTGGCTCCGATTGTTCCTGCGTCGCCTCGGGATTGAGGACGTCACGCTGCATATGCTGATCATTATCCTCACTCCGTTTATCATCTATATCGCGGCAGAAGAATGCCATGTTTCAGGCATTCTGGCCGTCGTTGCTGCAGGTGTCGTTCATGCGATTGAGAGAGACCGTGTGGAATCCGCTTCAGTCCGTCTCCGCATCGTGTCTGACAGCACCTGGTCGGTCATCCTCTTCTCGCTGAACGGTCTCGTGTTCCTCTTGCTCGGGCTGGAGATCCCGGGAGTCGTAGCGAAAATATGGGAAGACCCTGCTTACCAAAACGGGCAGGTCATCGGTTACATCTTTCTGATCACAGCCGTATTGATGATTTTACGCTTCCTCGTGGTGTGGGCGAGAGATCGTCAGCTCCGTTCTTCTGTAATTACGGCACTCTCCGGTGTCCGTGGAGCCCTGACCCTCGCAGCGGCGTTCTCTATCCCGATGGTATTAGCCGACGGCAGTCCGTTCCCTGAGCGCAACCTGATTCTCTTCATTTGTGCGGGAGTCATCCTGCTGACGTTGATTTCCGCCAGCATCTTTCTGCCATTACTCGTACGAAAATCTGAGGAAGCGGGTGATCATCCCGAGAATCGGGCAGAAACTGAACGCTCAGCTCGAATACATGCGCTGGATGCCGGTCTGCGCACTATCCGCGAAGAAATGAACGAGGAGAACAAGCAGGAGGGAGTCGAGCTGGTTGGCGAGTATACCCGCCGCATGCAGCAGACGAAGTTCGAAGGAACATCCGAGATAGGGCAAGCTTGGCGAGCCATGGTAAGCATCCGCCTGGAAGCCTTGAGGGCGGAGCGGGAAGTAGGCGAACGATGGTTAAGAGAAGAGCGAATTACCCCTCAGCTCGCCGCCTATTTCCGTGCGTCTCTGAATCGCATCGAGTTATTGCTGACGAATCGGGTCAAGATCAAGCTGCTGTTCATGCTTGCTTTGTCAGCCATGCGCCGCTTGCTAAAAGGTCGCAACCGCATCCCGAGCCTCATTACCCCTGCTGATCCTGAGTGGAACAGCTACAAGGAATTGAAACTGGAAGCCATACAGACCGCCATCACAAAGCTCAAGCAGATGCAGAATGAGGAAAATCGAGATGCTGTCCTTACTGTTCTGGCAGATTATCGGACTATGGCACTGCAATACCAAAACAACAAGCGCAGAAGCGGTTCCAGACGCCACATGAGCTTGCAGCGAAAAGAGCTGGAGCTCAAGGCAATCCAATCCGAGCGAAACGCCATCCAAATGTTGTACGAACAAGGAGACATCGATCGTCATTTCGCGGGTAGATTGCGCATGGACGTCAATTATCGCGAAGCAAGTCTGTTCGAGTCTCAAGAAGGGCATTGACCTCCAATCAACAAAAAGCAAGAAAAAAGAACCCCTCATGCGGCAGGGGTTCTTTTGCCATTTATTTCGCTATAGAAAGATCGGCTACCGCTTTGGGCTGGTTGGCTGCTGCAGGCGGGATTTTTGCCAACCGGGACGCGAGGAGAAACCCGATCAGCATGAACCCAGCGATCATTCCCACGACGCCTCCCCAGCCAAAGGAAGACCAGAATACTCCGCCAGCAGTCCCGCCGATACTCGAACCTGCGTAGTAAAAGAACAAATAGAGTGAAGATGCTTGCGCTTTGTCATGCAGGGCACGTCGCCCCACCCAGCTGCTGGCAATCGAATGGCTCCCGAAAAAGCCAAAGGTCAGAATCGGCAGACCCAAAATTTTGATCCACAGATGGTCATCGAGCGTCAAGCAAGCTCCCACCAGCGTGATGAACAGCGAAATCATCAGCATTCTTTGGCGCCCGTGCTTTTCCGCTTTTTTAGCCATCCATACCGAACTGAAGGTCCCGACCAGAAAGACGATGAAAATCCACCCTACGAGTGTTTGGGAGAGCGAGTACGGAGGTGCTGTCAACACGTACCCGATGTAATTGTACAAGGCGACATTGCTGCCTAGAATAAGAAAACCAATTCCAAAGAGGCAGAGCATCCCCGGATCTTTCAGATGGCTGACCATAGACGACACGAGCTTTCCTACTTCCGGCGAACGCGGATGGAAGTTCTGTGATTTCGGCAAATTCAGCCAGAAAATCAGACTCGCGACCAGACTGATCAAGCTAATCGATCCCATCGCCACATGCCAATTGAAAAAGTCCGTCAGCATCCCGGATATGATGCGGCCGCTGACAGCACCCACGGAATTGCCGCTGATGTAGAGCCCCATCGCAACCCCCAGGCTGGCAGGCTCCATTTCTTCTCCCAAGTATGCCATTGCGATCGAAGGAAGTCCGCCTAGCGCTATCCCCTGAATGACGCGAAATGCGAGCAAGCTCTCAAAGCTGGTACTGCAAGCGGTCAAGATAGACAGGATCGAAGCGACGAGCATAGAGATGATCATGACCGGCTTGCGCCCCCAAACCTCCGATATCGTCCCGAAAAACAACATGCTGACTGCCAAAGCGATCGTCGTCACCGAGAGCGACAGGCTCGCCATTGTGGGCGATACGTGAAACTCCTTGCTCAATTCCGGCAGCAGAGGCTGGGTGCTGTACAGGATGGCAAACGTGTTGAATCCAGCCGCAAAAAAGGCAAGGTTGGACTTGCGAAAAGCAGTTGTACCTTGCTGAATGTATCCCATGATGCTGAAACCTCCCAAGAATCCGATCCGTTCACACCTTTATACTAGCATTGACAATTCATAATGTATAATTTATTGTATTTATGATTTCAATGCATATCGGTAATGATATAACGGAGGAAAACCCTATGGAGTGGCAACAACTCGAATATTTTCAAACACTCGCCCGCATCCAGCACGTCACTCGCGCTGCCGAGTCCATGTCCCTCTCCCAGCCCGCACTCAGCCGTTCCATCGCCCGTCTGGAAGAAGAAGTGGGAGTTCCGCTCTTTGACCGGCAAGGACGTACCATTATGCTAAATCGTTACGGCGAGCTGTTGCTGAAGCGAGTCAATCGCATCTTGAAGGAATGGGAGGACGGGAAGCAGGAGCTGCACGACCTGGTTCATCCGGAGCACGGTGAAGTGTCTTTAGGATTTTTGCATACGCTGGGTACCAGTCTCATTCCCGACCTGATCGGCGCTTTTCGCACAGAGGCTCCGCAGATCAGCTTTTCCCTCATGCAAAATCACAGCTACTCGCTCCTCGAGCATATGGACGCAGGCGAGCTTGACCTTTGCCTGATCGCAGAGCCGTCGGAAACGAAGCTGCCGATTCAATGGACGCCGCTTTGGAGTGAAGAGCTTTTCGCCGTCGTGCCGATCGGCCACCGCTTGGCAGAGGCCCAGAGCATCCTGCTGGAAGATCTCGCCGATGAGTCGTTCATCTTTTTGAAAAAAGGGTATGCTCTGCGCAGAACGACTGACAGACTGTTTGAGGAGATCGGCGTACAGCCCAACATAACATTTGAGGGGGAAGAAGCCGCTACTGTCGCAGGACTGGTCGCTGCCGGACTCGGCGTATCGCTCCTCCCCGATCTGCGCGGGATCGATAAAAGCAAGCTCATTCATATCCGTGTTCGTGAGCCGCAGTGTCAGCGTGTCATCGGTATGGCAATGGTCGATGGCGGCTACTTGTCCCCTGCCACGATGCGTTTTAAAGAATTTGTTCTGGCTCACTTTGGGCAAAAAGAAAAAGAGGCTGGCTTCACTCAGCCGATGCCTCCAGATTTTTAAACTGGTTGAAAAACAGCTGATGGTACACACCTTGCTGTTGGATGAGCGACTCGTGATTTCCCTTTTCCACGATTTCCCCCCGATCTACGACCATGATCGTGTCGGCATCCCGGATCGTATTGAGTCGATGCGCGATGACAAAGCTCGTGCGTCCCGCCATAATCGTGAGCAGCGCATCCTGAATATGAATTTCCGTACGTGTATCGATGCTGCTCGTCGCTTCATCCAAGATGAGCAAGGACGGCTTGGCGAGAATGACCCGGGCGATGGCGAGCAGTTGGCGTTGGCCTTGGCTGAGATTGCCGCCGTTTTCTGTCAGCTGTGTTTCGTAGCGTTTGGGCAGTCGGTTAATAAAGACACTGGCATTCGCCATGGCAGCGGCTGCTTCGACCTCGGCATCTGTCGCATCCGGTTTGCCGTATTTGATATTTTCCTTGATCGTCCCGGAAAACAGATACGTATCCTGCAGCACAAAGCCGAAGCTGCTCCTGAGACTGTCACGAGAGTACTCCCTGATATCTTTCCCATCCAAATAGATCGTACCGGCCGTCACATCGTAAAAGCGCGTGAGCAAGTTCACGATGGTCGTCTTCCCTGCCCCCGTAGGACCGACGAGCGCGGTGGTGTTCCCTGCCTCGGTTTCAAAGCTGACATTTTTCAGAATTGGCCGGTCGCTTTGGTAGCCAAAGCTGACGTTATCGAACACGACATGTCCCCTAGGCTGTGTCAGCTTTACAGCATCTGCCACATCGTCCGGCTCTTCCTGTTCGTCCAGCACTTCAAATACCCGCTCCGCACCGGCCACACCGGATTGCAGGACGTTGAAGATATTCCCGAGATCGTTTAGCGGCCGCACGAATTGACGGGAGTAGCTGAGGAAGCTGGCGATGACCCCTACCGTAATCAGGCCTTTGACAGCTAATATCCCACCCACGACCGCCACCATCGTAAAGCCTAAGTTGTTGATGACGTTCATGATCGGCATGAGAAAGCCAGATAGGACCTGCGCTCTCATCCCGATCTTGGATAGCTCCGTATTGATCGCATCAAATTCTTGCGTTGCCTTTTGCTCGTGGTTGAACGCTTTGACGACGTGAATGCCGGAAACGGTCTCTTCGATGTGCCCATTCAGTTTCCCGAGCTGATTTTGCTGCTTTTTAAATAACACACTCGTCTTTTTCGCAATGGTCCGCGTCAGTAAATAGACGAGGGGCACCGTGATCAGACACGCCAGCGTCAGGATCGGGCTCAGGATCAGCATCATGATCAGGGAACCAAGAATCATGATAGCCCCGGACATCAGCTGGGCGGTCGATTGCGAAATGGAATTGCTGACGTTGTCGATATCATTCGTCAGTCGGCTCATCAGCTCCCCGTGTGGACGGGAATCAAAAAAAGCGACCGGCAGCTTTTGCAGCTTTTCAAACAAGGCTTTTCGCAAGTTCTTCACGATTCGCTGGGAGAGACCCGCCATCAGCCAGCCTTGCAAAAAGGTCAGCAGTCCGTCCGCGATGTACGAAATCAACAAAGCGAGAATGGTTATGCCCAACAGGCCCAACGTGGCTTCTCCCCCTGCCATCGCATCGATCGACCTCCCGATCAGATACGGGGCAGAGAGCATCAGCAGCGCATCCACCAGCACGATGAGAAAGACGATGGGAAGGACCCTCTTTTCTTTCCCAAAAGCTTCCCAGAGACGTCGGAGTGTACCTTTGAAGTTTTTAGGCTTCACGACAGGCACTCTTCCGCCATGACCGAGCCCACGACCCGGCCTGCCCGGAAATACGGGAGGTTGCTGCGGTTGTTGTCTTTGCTCCTGTGACATCCTACTGCACCTCCCTGCCGAGTTGGGATTGGAAGATTTCCTGATAGACACGGCATGTTCTCAGCAAGCTCTCATGTCTCCCGATGCTGACCAGCTCCCCGTGGTCCAGCACGACAATCTTGTCTGCATCCATCACAGATGTGATTCGCTGGGAAATCAGAATGCACGTCAGCCCTTGGGCATACTCCCGCAGCGCTTCCTTGATCTTGGCCTCTGTCGCCACGTCTACCGCACTCGTACTGTCATCGAGGATGAGGATTTCTGGTTGTCGCACCAGGGCACGGGCGATCGAGAGCCGCTGCTTTTGACCTCCGGAAAAATTAATGCCACCCTGGCCTACCCTTGCCTCGTATCCATCAGGAGTACGTACCAAAAAGTCGTGCGCCTGCGCCATTTTCGCCGCCTGTTCCACCTCTTCGCAGGTCGCGTCTTCTTTTCCCCAGCGGATGTTTTCCATGACGGTTCCTGTAAATAGGGTCGTCTTTTGCGGCACGATGGCCATTTTCTCCCTCAGCCATGTCGGATCGACTTTCCGTACATCTATCCCATTTACGCGGATCGTTCCCTCTGTCACGTCGTAGAAACGAGGGATAAGTCCGACCAGACTGCTTTTTCCCGATCCTGTCGAGCCGATGATGCCCACCGTTTCTCCGGGCAGGCACGTAAAAGTGATGTTTTTGAGGACAGGCTCCCCTTGCACCCCTTCATAGGAAAAGGAGACCTGCTCGAAATCGACGCGGCCTTTTACGGTATTTGCCTGGGCTGCCCCTTCCTCCCATTTCATCCGGTTCTCCTCCGCGAAAACTTCTCCGATCCGTCCCGCAGAAGCCTTGGCACGTACAAACATGTTGAACACCATCGAGATCATCATGAGCGAAAACAAAATTTGCGTCATGTAGTTCGTAAAGGCAATAATGTGACCGACTTGCATATCTCCTCGCTCCGCCGCCATTCCTCCCAGCCACAGAACCGCCACGATCCCCAAATTGACCGTCAGCATGATCGCCGGGCTGAAAATCGACATGACACGTGTAGCAGAGACAGATTTGGTCTGGAGCTCTTCGTTTGCCTGACTGAACTTTCCGACCTCAAAGTCGAAGCGGTTAAACGCCTTGACGACCCGCACCCCGGACAGATACTCCCGCATGACCCCGTTGACCTTATCCAATGCCTGCTGCACCTTCATGAAAAACGGAAAGCCGATCTTCATATTTAGAAAGATAAACAAGCCTACGATCGGCACGACCACTGCCAGTACAACGGCTAGCCTGGCATTCAGTTGCGTCGCCATGAACAACCCACCGATACACATGAGCGGAGCCTTGACGAAGATTCGCATCATGCCGTTCACAAATACCTGCACCTGATTGACGTCATTGGTAAGCCTTGTCACGAGGGACGCACGGTCGAATTTGTCGATGTTTTCAAACGATAATGATTGCACTTTTTTAAACAAATCCGACCTCAGCTGGGCACCAAAGTTTTGCGAGACGTAAGTAGACAAGATGTTGCGCATCGACGCAGCAATTGCACCCAATGCTGTTATACCGAGCATCAAGCCGCCTGTCGAGAGCACGTAATTCAAATCCCGCTGCGCAACCCCGACGTCGATGATCCGCGACATAATGGTCGGCTGCAGCAGGTCGCACAGGGCTTCGACAGTTAAAAAGAAGAGAGATATGCAGAACACTGCTCCGTATTTTTTGATGTATTTGGTATAAAAACGCATGCGATCACTCCATCTATACGACTACAATTGCTCCAAATCTTTTTCTATCACACCATACCTGTCGGGATTTGAAAAGGTGTTTACGCAAGAAATAGGTCTTCTGGTGAGATCAGCCGGAAGACGCTTCAGACTTTCAAACGCCGAGGCTGGCGGTTTGGCTTCCGGTCCAGTTGAGGTCCCGCTCATAATTCTGCACGGTAACGATACTTTCTGATTCAGTCAAAAAGGAGCCTGGGCAACAGGCTCCTTCCTTTCCGTTGAACTCTTATTTCACCGTAACAGCAATCGAAACGCTCTTCTTTCCGTATATCCCTTTGATTGTTTCTCTTCCCTTGGCGATGGCAGTAATCAGCCCATTTTCGACGGTTGCCGCGTTTCCGCTGCCAGCCGACCATCTAACCTGAGAAGTAATATTCTCGGTAGTTTTGTCCGAGTAAGTGGCGATGACCTGCACTTGGTATTGCTCACCAGCATTCAAGATTACCTTTGTTTTCGAAGCCTTCACACTTTTTACTATCTTTTCTTTTACTTCCACCTTTATCTGTACTTTTCTTGAACCGAGCTCAGCGGTTACTACAGTAGTTCCTTTCTTTTTTGCAATGAGCTGGCCATCTTTTACTTCCGCGACAGTCGGGTCAGCGCTTGTCCACGTTGCTCGTGTGTTCGCTTCGATCGATGTCTTTTTGCCAATAGTTGCCTTCAGTGAAAGCTCTTTTTTGTTTCCGACACTCAGGCTGACTCTCGTTTCACCTGCTGTTAATTTGGTAATATCCGAAGGGCTTACCACAACAATATCTCTTTCCTCTCGAAGATACGGATCCCTGATCGCCCATCCGTTATGTTTTGCCACGATGTAGGCTTCACCCTTGCCTACGGACGTGATCGTCCCATTATCACCTACTTGTAGAATTTTTTTATTGCTAACCTCCCACTCTACTTTATCCGTTACATCCTCTGTCGCACCGCTCATGTAAGTAAAAACGACCCTTGGCTGAAAGGTTTCACCAATGAACATAATCTTCCATGGGAAGACATAATCCACGGCAACGACGCTTCCTTTGTCATCCTCTCCAATCGCGTGCAATATGCCTAAATTCGTACTCAAATAAATGCTGCCTTCGTTTCCGACAACAAGCTGACGAATATTGCCGGCTTTTGAAAGCTGCCATTTTTTTGTTCCGTCTTTGGAAAAGGCAATCAGAAAGTTATGCGTACCGACAAGCACCGTGCCGTCTTCCTTGACAATAGGATTAGTCACCATCCAGTCACCATTCAGCTCCTCTGCGCCTGCTGTCCATTTCAACTTCCCGTTCTTATCCACTGCATAAAGATTTTCCTTCAAATAATCAGTAACAAGTATGGTGCCTTGAGGAGATTGGATAGGCTTACCATAAACCTTTTTTGCAAATGACCATTTTACTTTTCCAGATGGATCCAAGGCATAAAGCTCTCGATCTGCGGTGATATAGATGGTTCCAACGCTGTCTATTGTACATGACGAAAAAGGCTCTGAAGAATGGTAAGCAGAATCCAATAAGGAGTAGATCCAGTTGACTTTCCCGTTCGAATTCAACGAATAGACCTTCCCGTAACTATCTGAAAAATAAATGCCATTCTCGCTTGCCGCAGGGTTGCTAATCATGACCTGACTATTTTCCAGGGTATATTCCCATTTATTGGTTCCGTAAGATGAAAGTGCAATCAGCTTACTGCCTCTCCGACTATTTACCTTTAGAAGGATCGTTCCAGCAGAATCGAATGCCAATCCAAAACCCGTTGGGGTCCACTCCGCATTTTCCAGCGAATAACTCCATTTCTCCTGACCGTTTGCATTGATCGCCACCAGCTTCGTTAATGATCGAAGATAAATGGTTCCGTCTTGGGAAACATTGATTTGAGAGAAGGAGTAATCAGGTGAATTCAGCTGATACGTCCATTGTTGTGTTCCATCTTTTGAAAAAGCATAGAGCTTTTCATACTCCTCGTTACGCGGGGATGTAATGACGAAGAGGGTATCATCTGAACCTACTGCCGAATCTATGATCGTTTCATCTTCAAAATCGTAGTACCACTTGTCTACAGGGTACCGTTCATCCTGTGATTTCGCTTTTGCCTCCGAGACATAGCTGTTGGAATGCGAAAATATTCCAGTAATTGCGAGTAGCATGAGAAAAGTACACAGGATGCCTTTTTTTACATAAGTTTTCACGAAATATCCTCCCGCTTTTGCATCATTTGAATATCTTTCTTTTAGACAACAACTTCCTTTTAACGAGCAGTTGGCAAGCATTTGTCCTGACTGCCTGTAAGCGTTGAGCAGCTTCGATTTTCCGGTTTCCGACAGCCTACCTTCTGAGGCTTCATACTCTCGGTTGATCTAGAAGCTTTTAGAAGCGGCTGTCCTCCAAAAAGTTCAGGCAAGGTTTGGGTTTATTTCGTTCTTTTCCCTGAAACAGACGGTAAGAAACAAAAAACGGATAATTTCATTTTGAACCATGTAAAGCATGGTAGCCATCACGGTGCAGTAGCGCCGCTAACGCGATGCGCTTCCGTGATCTCGTCTTGTTCCTGTTCTCCGTTGGAAAGCGTATCCAGCCAGATGGTTGGTTTCATACTGCCCCATGCTCCCATGCGTTTTTATTCCCCTTTAGGCTCTCACTATGTTTCGCCTTATCCTTTGGTCCCGTGGATTTG
>JARDZO010000098.1 GCA_029240815.1 Brevibacillus sp. | reverse complement strand
GCAGCGTTCTTAGCTCCTTGGATCCGAAGCGAACCGGACAGAGGTCTTCCGCCTTCGATCGCAAAAGTCTCCAAACTTTCACCTCCGTGTTACCCCTCGCCCACCACCAGGACTTCCGGATGCATATCAATCCCATATTGACTCTGGATCGTATTCCGAACGTAGTTAATCAAGGTGAGGACGTCGGTAGCCGTGGCTCCTCCACAATTGACAATGAAATTCGAGTGTTTTTCAGAAACTTGAGCTCCACCGATTTGATAGCCCTTCAGCCCAGCCGCTTCAATCAAGCGACCTGCGTGATCCCCTGGCGGATTGCGAAACACGCTACCGGCACACGGCATTTGCAAAGGCTGCGTCAGACGTCGCCGTTCCTTGTTTACCGCGAGCGTTGCCGCAATTTCCTTGCGATCGCCCGTGCGTAATTGGAACCGCGCCTCTATCACGATACCCTTTCTCTTTTGTAAGAGTGAAGTCCGATAACTGAAGCTCATTTCCTCGTTCGTCAACACTTTCCTTTCACCGTTTTCAAAGAGGATCTCGGCATCAATAAGAATACGTGAAAGATCAGATCCGTGCGCACCTGCATTCATGTAGACGGCACCGCCTACCGTACCAGGAATACCTCCCGCGAACTCCATCCCTGTCAACCCCATCTTGCCCGTTTCCATCGCCAGGCGGATCATGGAATATCCGGCACCCACACACACCTCTTCGCCCCTGAACTCGCAGTGACTCAAACCCTCAGCCACCTTGAGCACGGCTCCGCGTATCCCTCCGTCCCTCACCAGAAGGTTGGAACCGCGCCCGATTACACTCCAAGGAATTTCATGACGATGGATAATTTGCAAGGCTGCCTGCAAGGAATCTTTATCCTTGGGCTGGATTAACAAGTCAGCAGGACCCCCGATCCGCCAAGTCGTATGATTGGCGAGAGGTTCATTGGTCCACACTTTTTCGATACCCGCTTGCCTCAACTCATCTGCGATTAGTTTCATCTGTGAACCTCCTGATACACATGCTAGGTCAGACCTAGTTCTTATCACGTGTTTGCTCCATACTATGCGCCCGCCCAGATCGGCGTGACAGTCGCCCATTTGATCATTTTTTACGTGCCAGTGCACTCAATTGTGCAACGATATCAGTAGCTGCTTGGGGCATCCCTAGTGACAGGGAGCTTTTGCGCATTTGCTCCCAACGCGCTTGATCTTGCAAGAGGTCTGTCAACGATTGCAGCAGGCTATCCCCGCTCAGCTCACGTTCGACTATCACCTGTGCGGCACCTGCCCGTTCCAGTCCGCGCGCATTTTTTTCCTGATGGTTGTTGGTTACGTACGGTGACGGAATCAGGATGGAAGGCACTCCCAGCGCCGTTACTTCAGCCAGTGTTGATGCCCCTGCACGCCCGACGAGCACATGCGTGGCAGCCAAAACATCCGGCATATTGTGGACGAATGAAAGGACGGAAAGGTTGCCGGGGAGATTTTCCATTTCCCGTAAGGAGGCGGAAATTTTCTCGTAGTGGACGTCACCCGTCACATAGACAAAATGAGTATCGGTGAGTGTGGACATGTGACCGACCATGGACAGCACAGCCTCATTGATTGCCCGCGCACCACGGCTCCCCCCGAAAATCAGGACGATTTTCTTATTTGGATCCACACCCAAAAAGCTACGTCCTGCCTCTGCGTTCCCATGCATGACCTCTGTCGCGCGAGGATTTCCCGTCAGTACCGTTTTGGCTGGAGGAAAAAAGGCGAGCGACTCGGAAAACGAAACGGCAATCTTGCTCGCGGATCGCGACAGAAATTTATTCGTCAACCCGGGTACCACGTTTTGTTCATGCACGAGCGTAGGAATCCCCAGCTTTGCTGCGGCGTACACGACTGGGCCACAAACGTAGCCACCCGTCCCGATCACGACATCCGGCTTGAACTCACGGAGCATGCGCTTGGAGTCTGATACGGCGCGGATAAATTTCCAGATTGTTTTTACATTATCCAGACTGAGCTTTCTTTTCAACCCACTGATTTCGACAGATTGAAAAGGAATATCAGCCCGCGGAACGAGCTCGGCTTCTAGTCCATGTTTACTACCGATATACAAAAAGGCAGCCTGCGGATGTTGGCGAGAAACTTCCCTCGCCACCGCAAGCGCCGGATAAATATGACCACCTGTGCCACCGCCTGTTAGGACGACGCGCATATCCATTCACATCCTTATCTAGAAAAACGGGAAATGTTCAACAAGACTCCCACGCCTGTCAGCATCAGCGTAAGAGAGGAACCCCCGTAGCTTAAAAATGGTAGTGTAATACCTGTCACGGGAAACATCCCTGTTACCACACCAATGTTGATGATCACCTGGATGGCAATCATGCCGATGATTCCGAGTGCCAGCAAGCTTCCGAACAAATCAGGAGCAGTAATCGCCGTCCGCATTCCCCTCCATAAAAGCAAGAGGAACAAAAGCAAAATGAGCGTTCCACCGATAAAGCCCAATTCTTCGGCTACAATGGAGAAGATGAAGTCATTGTACGGCTCAGGTAAGTACAAGTGCTTTTGTCGACTCTGTCCAAGCCCGAGTCCCAACAGTCCACCCGGTCCAATCGCGTAGAGCGACTGAATGATTTGATATCCCGTATTCAATGGATCAGACCATGGATCGAGGAACGACGTGATGCGTTTGATCCGGTATGGGGCAGACAAGATCAATCCAATGAAACCAGCCACCCCTACCATTCCTAGAGCAGCGAAATGACTGATTCTCGCACCAGCCGCAAAGATCATCACGATCGCAGTACCCGTCAAGACGGTACCTGTCCCCAAATCCGGCTGCAGCATGATCAAACCAAAACATGCCATCGGAATGGCCAGTGCTGGAATGAGACCTTTTCGGAACAAGACGATCTGCTTTTGATTGTCAGATAGCCACCGAGCCAAGTAAGCTACGACACCCAGCTTGGCAAACTCTCCGGGCTGAATTCCGAACGCGCCAAAACCAAGCCAGCTCTTGGAGCCATTGACCTCAATCCCTACAATCAGTACGAGGATCAACAATCCTATGCTTGCATAGAACCCCGGCTTGGCCCACTGCTTCCAGACCCAATAGTCGATATTCATTGTTATGTACATCGCAGTGATGCCGAGCAGAGCAAAGATCAACTGCCGCTTGGCAAAGAAATACGGGTCATTGAAGGGTGCCTTTTGCGCAACAATTGCACTTGCACTATACACCATCACGATGCCAATTCCTAATAAAAAAAGTGTTGCAAAAACAATTACGAAGTCGGGAGCTGAGCGAACCTTGCTCATAGTGCCAGGTCATCCTTTCTCACGCGTCCCGTTCGCAGGTGGATTTCAGTTGTGTACAGGGACGTTATGCTAGGCTTGTTTACAGTCTATGCACGCCGTCCTTAAACATGCTCCCCCGTACCTCAAAGGAAGGAAACATGTCCCAGCTCGCACACGCCGGGCTGAGTAAAACCACGTCACCCGAGTCGGCTAACTGAGAAGCAGCAAGAACGGCTTTCTCCACAGTATCGACACGGATTCCTTCGTTAATCCCTGCTTCTCGAGCTCGATCAAGCAAGATAGGTGCTGTCTCTCCGAGGGCAACGACCGCTTTTACACGGCCACAGATGACGGGTACCAGCTCCCGAAAATCGATTCCCCTGTCCAGCCCTCCACAGATCCACACAACCGGTTCCTTGCATGCCTGCAGCGCTCTGGATGCCGCCTCAGGATTGGTCGCCTTTGAATCGTTAAAGTACTTTACCCCATTCTTTAGCGCGACAAACTCCATTCGATGCTCGACTCCAGGAAAAGTGGAAAGAACTTGCGCAATGGATCGCTTGTCCGCACCCGCCAGTCTGGTCACGATGACAGCAGCCAAAGCATTGTCCACGTGAGGAACGGTAATGTCTGTGACTGCGATGATTTCTTCCCGACTGCCCTCACCGTCCACGAAAACGATCATGCCTTCATCCACATAGGCTCCTCGAGGCACTGCCTGAGTCTTGCTGAAATAGTAGGTACGGGCAGATAGCTGGCTGCATCTCTCCCTTACTTCCGGTTGATCATAAGGCAAAATCGCCGCATCGTCTGCCGTTTGATTGGCAAACAGCTTACATTTCGCAGCGAGGTACTCGTCCATGGTATGGTGGTAATCCAAATGCGCCGGGTACACGTTTAGCAACACCCCGATATGCGGACGGAATTCCCTCGTACCCATCAATTGAAAGCTGCTCAACTCAGCAACCAACCATTGGTCCGGCTCGGCCACCTCGGCCAATCCGCACAAAACGGTACCGATATTTCCCCCAACCATCGCCTCAATTCCGGCTTCTTTCAGGATAAGTCCGACCAAAGTCGTTGTCGTCGTCTTCCCGTTTGAACCGGTGATACCGATGATCGGTGCCTTAGCGATCTGAGAGGCAAGCTCGACTTCTGTTACAACCGGGACCCCGAGCTCCACAGCTTTTGCCACTGGTGGCGCCTCATAAGGAATTCCTGGGTTTTTGACGACCAAGGACACACCTGAATGAATCAAATCATCCGGGTGATACCCGCAAATAACGGGAATTCCGAGTGCCTCCAGCTCGTCTGCACCGAAAGCCTCTTCCCGCGGCTTTTTATCATTCACGACGACATTCGCACCAAAGCGGTGGAGCAGTTTTGCCACTGCCACACCGCTTTTAGCCATTCCTATAACAACAACTTCTTTATTTTGATAGCGATTCATCGGATTGTCACCACCTCGAGGTATACACCCAGTCCAGCAAAGAACATCCCTACCAGCCAAAACGTCACAACGACGCGCCACTCCGACCAGCCTGTCAATTCAAAATGGTGGTGAAGCGGACTCATCCGAAAGATGCGTTTTCCTCTGGTTTTAAACGAAACCACCTGCAAGATGACAGAAATTGTCTCGACCACAAAGACTCCACCGATGATGGCGAGCAAAAGCTCTGTCTTCGTCATGATCGCTATTCCCGCCAATGCTCCACCCAATCCAAGAGAACCCGTATCCCCCATGAACACGCGCGCTGGGTGTGCATTGAAGACGAGGAATCCGAGTACAGCACCGACGACAGCCGCACTGAAAATCGCGGTGTCATAATCTTGACCGAACCAGGCGATGATGGCGTACGCCCCAAATGCGATGGCTCCCGTACCTGCCAACAGACCATCGAGCCCATCGGTAAGGTTGACGGCATTGGTGGTTCCCACTAGCAGGAACAACAGAAACGGGAAGTAGAAGTAACCGAGCTCCAGCTTCCAAGGGGTGCCTGGCAGATGCAAGGACGTATCATGCCCCATGAGGATCAGCAAGATGTACGCTCCTACAGCCAGTAAGATTTGACCTGCAAACTTTTGCTTGGCAGTCAGTCCCAGGTTGCGTTTCTTTTTGATTTTAATAAAGTCATCCAAAAATCCGATCAGTCCGTATCCAAGCGTCACCAGTAAGAGGAAGTAAATTTCCATTTTTGCATTGGCAAACTTTAACACGGTAAAAATGAGTGCCAACAGGATGATGGTTCCACCCATCGTAGGGGTACCAGCCTTCTTTTGATGAGAATCTGGACCCTCTTCCCGAATCGCCTGCCCAAATTTGAGGCGGCGAAGAACCGGGATAAACAGTGGACCAATGAGTACGGCAATGAGAAACGCGGCGACGATCGTGACGATGAGTACGTTGTCAGCGAACATGCCCGAACCTCCTTTCTCCGATGCTTCTTTATCGCATCTGTCTCTATTCTTGGTTGTACGTGGCGATCGCTTCCCGCGCAACTTCACGGTCGTCAAACGGCAGCACTTGATCTTTGATGATTTGATACGTTTCGTGACCTTTACCCGCGATCAGGATCACATCGCCTGGCTGCGCCTGGGAAACTGCGTACTTGATGGCCTCCCGGCGGTCGGTAATGGCTGTGTATCGATCTTGCTCTACTCCGCTTAACCCAGCAAGCATGTCATCGAGGATCGCCTGCGGCTCCTCAGAGCGAGGGTTATCAGACGTTAAGACGGTCCGATCCGCATATTTCGTTGCAATCTGAGCCATAATCGGGCGTTTGGTCCGATCGCGGTCACCACCGCAGCCTACGATGCAAAAAATACGCTGCTTCGCAAATTCCTTTACCGTCATCAACGCGTTTTCCAGACTGTCTGGCGTATGCGAATAGTCGACCAGGACGGCAAACGCCTGCCCTGCATCCACCGATTCAAAGCGTCCATTTACGCCTGCAACCTCCTCTAGGCTGTTTTTAATCGCTTCTAGAGAAATGCCTTCTGCCAGCGCAACGGCCGTCGCAGCCAAAGCATTGTACACATTGAACTTGCCCATCAGCTTGAGGTTCATTCGCACGTTCCCGACAAAGGTCTGCACCGTGAAGGTCGTTCCTTTACTCGTGATTTCGATGTCTGTCGCACGTACATCTGCCGCTCGATCAATACCGTACGTCATGACGCGGGCGGGGGTAACTGTGGCGTAGAGCTCGGAAGCCTCATCGTCTGCATTCAAAACAGCCGTTTTCAGCTGATCGGGGTCATAGCTATTGCCCAATTGGGAAAACAGCAGGGATTTGGCATAGCGATAGTTTTCCATCGTCTTGTGATAGTCCAAGTGATCCTGCGTCAAATTGGTGAAGACTGCGGTATGTACGTTGCAGCCTCGTACGCGCCCCATTTCCAGCGCGTGGGAAGACACCTCGATGATGGCGTATTCCGTGTCCACATCCCGCATTCGGCGAAAACTATTTTGCAGCTCCAGCGCATCTGGCGTCGTGTTTTTGACGTCTTCTGTCACTTCTCCGATCCGCATATGAATCGTGCCGACCAGTCCGGTCTGCTTTTGTTGGTCACGTAAAATCTTGTCGATCAAATGTGTGGTGGTCGTCTTGCCGTTCGTCCCTGTCACACCGATCAGCTTCAGTTCACGCGTGGGAGAGCCGTAAAAACGGTCAGCCAGCATGGCCATTGCCCTCCGGGTATCCGGCACTCTGACAATAGTCGCTGGCACGTCCAAATCTTTTTCGGATAGTACGGCAACGGCTCCTTTTTGAACCGCTTGGGCCGCATACGAATGTCCATCCACGGTATATCCAGTCAGACAAACAAACAAATAGCCGGGCTTCACCTGGCGCGAGTCTGCTGTCAAACCTGTAATCTCCATGCTGTCATCCCCTGTAATTGTTACCGGCAACAGAGGCATGAGCAGATCCCGTAGAAACATGAAACTGGCACCCCATTCTCCATCTAGTATAGACAAAAATTTTGTGATTTGTACAAAGGCGGAGGTAGAGCGCTCGTAGAAAAGCCTACTCCCCTCCGCCTTCGAAATCTCATTTTATAGCTAATTGGTCAATTTGTCACCAAGGTAGATGCGAATTTTTCCGCCGTCATCAATTTTCACACCGGGTGCCGGAGACTGCTGGATGACGTACTTTCCTTTCCCAGAAACAACTAGTGGTAAAGTCTCATAGGTGGTCACGACGTCTTTCATGGTTTGGCCTACCATGTTGGGAACTTCAATCGGACTTTTTTCCCCCAACGCTTTGTTGAGTTCTTTGGAGATCCCATCTTTGCGCTTAGGAACACCCATGTGCTGCAAGGACGATTCAATAATACTTTTGACACTAGGCGCTGCAATCAATCCCCCGAATGCCAGAGCTTTCGGATTGTCGACCGCAAAGTACACCACGATTTGCGGATCATCTGCCGGTGCAAAACCGATGAAGGATACGATGTACTCCCCATCCATATAACGGCCGTTTTTGACTTTTTGCGCCGTACCTGTCTTTCCGCCTACCCTGTATCCTTCGATGTAAGCCTTGTTTCCTGTTCCTTGGGCGACTACACTCTCCAGCGCGTACCGAACTTTTGCGGATGTCTCCGGTGTAATGACTTGTCGGACCTCAGTCGGCAGTGTCCTGCCGATTACGTCATGAGTCACGCTGTCTCGCCATTCCTTCGCAACGTAGGGCTTCATCAGCTTGCCACCGTTGATCGCCGCTGAGACTGCCGCCATTTGCTGTATCGGCGTGACAGATACCCCTTGGCCAAACGACGTCGTTCCCAGCTCGACTGGCCCCACACGATTGAGGTTAAACAACAGGCCGTTTTCTTCCCCGATCAAGTCAACGCCGGTTTTTTGCCCAAAACCGAATTTCTTGATGTAGTCAAACAGTCTTTCTTTTTGAAGTCTCTGTCCCATCGTTACAAATCCAGGGTTGCAGGAATTCTCTACGACTTCCAGCATCGTTTCCTGACCGTGCCCTTGGCGCTTCCAGCAGCGCAGGCGCTTCCCTGCGACTGTAATGTAGCCTGGATCATAAAAGCCTTCGTTTAGGTTGATGACGCCTTCATTGAGCGCCGCTGCCAGTGTGACAATCTTGAAAGTGGAACCAGGCTCGTATGTCTTCCAGATCGGAAGATTGCGGTTGTACACTTCAGTCGGGTAGTCTCTGTACTGATCCGGTTGAAAGGTAGGTCTGCTGCCCATACCCAGTATTTCACCGGTTTTCGGATTCATGGCTATAGCGAGGACGTCATCAGGCTGATAAGCAACTACAGCCTGATCAAGTTCACGCTCGATGAACGACTGAATGCCGCTGTCTAGCGTCAGATACATGTCCATCCCATTCACCGGCGCTACATATTCTTCTGATCCGCCTGGCATGACACGGCCTTTTGCGTCCGACGGGAAAGAAATATGCCCTTCCGTCCCTTTCAAGAATGGATCATAGATGCGCTCGAGCCCCGTCAGTCCCTGGTTATCGATCCCTGTAAAGCCGAGGATGTGGGCTGCCATCGTTCCATTTGGATAAAAACGCTTCGTATCCCCAGCCAAGTATATGCCTGGTAGATTCAGCTCTTGAATTTTCTTGGCCTTTTCGACCGAAATCTTTTTGCCACCCGGGATTTGGTCGTTGCTCATCCCTTTTTTCGTAATTGCTTTAAAGACTGCTTCTTCCGGCTGCTCTAATATGACAGCTAGTTGCCTGGCTGTCTCACGTGAATCTTTCAACTGCGCCGGCACTGCTACGATGGTGGGTACACTGACATTAGTGACGAGCTCGTTTCCTTCACGATCGAGAATCCTTCCCCGATTCGGTTTGAACTTGATTTCCCGATCCAATAAATTGTCAGCCATCTGCGCCAACTTGGGTCCTTCTATCAATTGTACGTACCCTAGACGGGTGATGAGCGCACAATACATCACGATACCAATAATCAGTGCCACAAAAATACGACGACGTACGGTAGCATTGGATACCCGCAAAGCGAGTCCCCCCTCGAATAGGTTGTCTCTTTTACCCTATTCGTCGGGGGGACGACTTAGAACTATGGACTTGTACTCGTACCTGTTTGGCCTGTCTGACCCGTTCCGTTAGTCGGTGATCCTGTCGGATTGGAAGAAGTGTTTGCAGCTCCTGCCGCTCCCGTCGCCGCTCCTGTGCCCCCTCCATCGGCTGGGGTAGTTGTAGCTGGCAGTGTCGTGTCAGATGGTACTGCACCGCCGGAACCGTCTGGTACGCCTGTTTGGACAGCAGGTGGTGCGGGAGGCTCCGATTCGGATCGCAAGGTAACCTGCAGCTTTTCTGTGCCTGTCAGGACCGTTCCTGCTGGGATGCTCTGTGAGGCTACGAAGCCAGCGCCTGTCGCTTTCACCGGAATATTCACCAGAGAGCTGAACTCCATCACATCACGCAGAGATTTCCCTGTGAAGTCCGGCATCTTGGATCCTTTGACCCGATCAGTGACCAGAACGACCTGACTCCCAGACACTACCTTTTCATAAGGAGCCGGATATTGCTCGACAATTTTGGTCCCTGTCCCGATGACAGACACGGTCAGCTTGTCCTGTTTCGCCCGAAGCTGAGCTGCTGTATTGGACATTCCCACAAACTTCGCCAACGTTACTTCCTGAACGGGCTGCTGTGCCACCGCTGCCACTTCTGTTTTCCCTTTTTTGGATGCTGCCGATTGAGCTGCCTGAAGATCTGGCTGCTGCTGCAAATACTGCAGGCTGCGCTCCATGATGGATTTGAAAATCGGGGCGATGATCATTTTCCCCCATGTTCCATACCATTCGTCTGTAGAAGGATCATCCACGACAACGTAAACGAGCAGTCGCGGGTTGTCTTTCGGAGCGAAACCGATAAAGGAAGCGATGTAGTGGCCTTCCATAATTTTACCTGTATTCGGGTCGTATTTTTGTGCGGTACCGGTTTTCCCCGCCACATGATATCCATCGATCTGATAGGCTTTCCCTGTACCCGCGTCTGCTTCTACGACCGTTTCCAGGATGTCGCGCGTCTGTTTGGCTGTTGCTTCGCTCACGACGCGACGAACCACTTCACGTTCTGTTCGTTTCACAACGGCGCCTGTATGCGGATCGCGCAATTCTTTCACAATATGAGGTTTCAGCAGTTCGCCACCGTTTGCAATGGCGCCTACCGCTGCGATCTGCTGAACCGCAGTAACCGTCACACCCTGTCCGAAAGTAGTTACCGCCCAGTCACGCGGTGACTGCGGTTTTTCGAGGTTGATCAGGTTTCCTTTTTTCTCGTAAGGAAGCTCAATTCCTGTCAATGCACCAATTCCAAACTTTGAGAAGTATCCCTTTAGCTTCTCTAGCTTCAATTTTTCGTAACCAAGGATTACAAAGATTACGTTACTGGAGCGCTGCACACCTTCAAGGTAGCTGATGCGACCCCATCCTTGCCCATTGTTATGGTCACGAATGGGAATTTGACCTTTGATCGTATATGTACCTGAATTGTACGAATCGTTCGGATTAAACAAGCCTTCCTCGATCGCAGCCGCCAAGGTGATGATTTTAAAGGTCGAACCCGGCTCAAACATCGTGGTGACGGCATGGTTCGTATAGTTCGTGATCCCGGTGTAATAGGTGTTGGGATTGAACTGCGAGCGGTTGCCCATCGCCAAAATCTCACCCGTCTGCGGATCAGACACCACTACGGTCAAACCTTTCGGCTTAAAGTCGCGCTCAGCCTTGTCGAGTGCTTGCTCCACATAATCCTGGATCTGGCGGTCAATGGTCAGATAAACGTTATCGCCATCCTTCGCCGGCTTGTACTTCCTCTCGCCATCTGGCAATTGGTAGCCCGCACCGTCCGTCATAACCTCCATCTCACCCTTTTCACCACGCAGCTCCTGGTCCAATTGCAGCTCTATCCCCATTTTCGGCTGTTCATCAAAATCGAGATAACCGAGAACATGCGCCGCGAAGCTATTATTGGGATAAAAGCGTCGTGTCGTTTCCGTCAGGTAAATTCCAGGCAGTTGGTTATTCTCTACCTGCTCTCCACTCGGCAGCTTCGGGAATTGGGCATTCTGGATCAGCTTCTTTTGCTCTTCGGTAATCTTGTTACCATAACGACCGAGAAGTACGACCTTGGAATCAGGCTTGGTCAATGGCTTCAGCAGTTGGTCGACTGGTGCATTTAGAATTTTGGCCAGTGTCGTCGCCGTATAGTACGGATCTTTGACAAAATCCTGATCCTTGTCATTTTGCGGCTTTAATCGTGCATTCACGGTATACGCCTTACCTTCGTAGGCGAGAATTTCACCATTGCGGTCCATAATGGCACCACGCTTTGGTTTGAGCGTCTTGGCCCAATCCCATTGACCGCTCGCATAATCCATGATCTTCGCTGCCTCTACAGACTGGATCCACCAGACGCGAAAGCTCAATCCTGAGAAGACCATGATGATACACAGGGCGAACATGAGGATTCGCCAGTTCACGCGTCGTTTCGCTTCCACTTTACCTCACTCCATCACGACTATGATCGTCGCCAATGATCAGCGACTCCACTTCTCTACCTATCATCGGAAAAAGGAGCTCTCCCGATGAACCACTATGGATGAACGACCTTGCCGTAAGAAAACCTCTTCCGAGGCCTATTCAAGGATGAGCGACCGCGTTTTAGCGGAAAGTTTTCATGCGCTCCAGAATTCATAAGCGTTGCGCTTATAAATTCTTACACGTTAAGAAAAAATGTTACTGCGATTGACGCTAGTAACATGATGGTTATGGTTGCTTTGATTGTGTAGGAGGAAGGGAGCTCGCTTTAACCTGTCCCCCGGACTTGGACTGACCGAGCACATGCACCGCTTCGGGATTAAATACCATGCCTTGTCGCTCCGCTTCACTCTGAATGCGATCGCGGTTGCTCATTTGTTCAATTTGCAACTTCACGGCTGCGTTTTTTTCCGCCAGTAGTCGGTTCTCTTTTTTCGTGCTCTGTATGTCGTAGTTGTATTGAGATATTTGTGAGTAACGCACCCCCACAAGACCCAGACCAATCACCGTCAAGGAGATAAAGAGTAAATACAGCAGCTTCTCTCCCGTCGGTATCGTCGGTTTAATCCGGATGGTACGTTTTGTTTTCGTTACGGTTCGCGACTTCTTTTCCAACTCCACAGCAAGATTACCGCGGTAGTAATAGCTCATCGCTCGTTCTCTCCTTTTCCCGACGCTGTTTGCCGCTTATCGCTTTTCCGCTACACGGAGTTTCGCGGAGCGCGCACGCGGGTTGGCTTCTAGTTCTTCTGCTGAGGGTAATATCGGCTTGCGGGTAATAATTTTTACCGTTGCCTCATTCCCACACGCGCAGATCGGAAACGAAGGCGGACATGTGCATCCTTTCGCGAACTCCTGATAAACTTGCTTGCAAATACGATCCTCTAATGAATGGAAGGTGATGACACTGACTCTGCCCTCCGGACGAAGGACACTGATGGCATCAGCAACAGCTTCCCTGAAAGCACTCAGCTCATCATTCACTGCAATCCTGATCGCCTGAAAAGTACGCTTTGCAGGATGAGGGCCCGTGCGTCGTGCGGCTGCGGGAATCCCTTCCTTAATCAACTCCACCAGCTCGCCTGTGGTTTGGACGGGCTGTTTGGCACGGTATTGAACGATTTGCCGGGCAATTCGCCGGGAAAATTTCTCTTCCCCGTATTCCCAGATGATCTTGGCGATCTCTTCTTCGTCCCACTCGTTGATAATATCGTAAGCGGATAGCTCAGCCTGCTGGTCCATTCGCATGTCCAGCGGTGCATCAGCATTATAGCTGAATCCACGTTCTCCCTCATCCAATTGCGGCGAAGAGACACCCAAATCAAACAGGACTCCGTCGACTCCATCCAATCCCAAGTCGCTCACTATATCCTTGATATGGCGAAAATTGCTTTTCACCAGCGTGACTCGATCCATTACAGAAGACAAGCGCTCGCGGGCATTGTCGAGTGCCCAATCGTCCTGATCGATGGCAATCAGTCGTCCGCCTTCCGTCAGTTGGGAAGCAATCAGGCTGCTGTGTCCCGCTCCACCCAACGTACAATCCACGTATATACCGCCTGGCCGAATGTTCAGTCCGGCGACAGCTTCGTCCCGTAATACGGTTACATGATGAAACGACAAGATCGTCACTCCCGTTCTTCTAGCTGCTACAATTGAAAATCGACCAGCTTCTCGGCAATATCACCGAAAGAGCCTTCTGACTGGGCAAAGTAATCCTCCCAGCGCTCCTTGCTCCATACCTCTACGCGATTAGACACCCCGATGACGACGCATTCCTTTTGCATGCCAGCATGATCACGCAAGTTCTGTGGTATGTTTACCCTTCCCTGCTTGTCCCACTCACATTCGGTCGCACCGGAAAAGAAGAATCGTGTAAAAGCACGCGCATCTGCTTTTGTAAAGGGAAGTGTTTTGAGTCGTTCCTCTAGCTGCTTCCATTCTTCCATAGGGTAGGCAAACAAACATTGGTCCAAACCGCGGGTAATCACAAAGGTAGTACCTAGCCCTTCGCGGAACTTGGCTGGAATCGTAAGGCGTCCTTTTTCGTCGATGCTATGCTGGTATTCCCCCATGAACACGCCCTAGTCCCCCACTTTCCTACCGAGTGGCTCCACTTTCCCCCACTTTTCCCCACTTTGATGCCTACTTGTTATTATAAAAAAAAATCCTGCATTTGTATGCAGGATTTTTTCGTTTATTTTTTTGCCGGGAAAGGACGGTTTTCGCGGTCTATTCGACCCAGCTGTCCAAATAAGCTTTTTGTTCGTCGGTCAATTTGTCGATACCGAGTCCCAGCGCTTCCAGTTTGTATTGCGCCACCATCGCATCCAGCTCGTATGGCACATTCAGAACTTGCTTCCCGATTGCTTTGTATTGTTCATTCACGTAAGCCAGAGAAACAGCTTGCAGCGCGAATGTCATATCCATGATTTCTGCCGGATGACCGTCACCAGCAGCTAGGTTGACCAGACGTCCTTCTGCCAGGAGATATACTTTTCGACCATCTGCCATGACAAATTCTTCGATGTCCTTGCGCACGATGCGGCGGGATGTCGACAATGCTTCCAGCTCCACTTTGTTCACTTCGACATCAAAGTGACCTGCGTTGGAGAGGATCGCGCCATCTTTCATCACTTCGAAGTGTTCTTTGCGAATGACGTCACGGTTTCCGGTAACAGTTACAAAGTAGTCGCCACGCTTCGCCGCTTCGCTCATTGGCATTACTTCAAATCCATCCATGTACGCTTCTACCGCTTTGATCGCATCGATCTCCGTTACGATTACTTTCGCGCCCAGACCTTTGGCACGCATAGCCACACCTTTACCGCACCAGCCGTATCCAACAACGACAACGGTTTTCCCTGCTACTACCAGGTTTGTTGTGCGATTGATGCCATCCCAAACAGATTGGCCAGTACCGTAACGGTTGTCGAACAAGTATTTGCAAAACGCATCGTTTACAGCAACCATCGGGAATTCCAGCTTGCCTTCTTTTTCCAGAGCTTTCAAGCGAAGAATACCTGTCGTGGTTTCTTCCGCACCACCGCGCACTTGGGAGAGCAGGTCGCGACGCTCGCTGTGGAGGATCGTTACCAGGTCGCCACCGTCGTCAATGATCAGGTCAGGACGCGTTTCTAATGTTTTAATCATGTGTTCCTTGTACTCTGCTGGATCCGGATTGTACTTGGCAAATACGCGGATACCATCTTCCACGAGTGCTGCGCAAACATCATCTTGCGTAGACAGTGGATTGGAACCTGTAATGGTTACTTCAGCGCCGCCCGCTTGCACGACTTTCGCCAGATAAGCTGTTTTTGCTTCCAGGTGCAGGGAGATTGCCACTTTCAGACCTGCAAACGGCTGCTCTTTTTCAAAGCGCTCACGAATGCGATTCAGAACGGGCATATGCTCTTTTACCCAGTCAATTTTCAGATGGCCGTTGTGAGCCAACGCCATGTCTTTTACGATGCTTTCAGAAACCATGTTCATGTACGGATGGACCTCCTTCATCTTTAGGAAACCTTAGCTTTCATCATATCATACGCAAGTACAGCCAACATCTGTTTTTCCTATTCAACCCATATTCTCTGCATTTTTAGTCGGAAATCCATTTTTATCATTTCGATTTTCGATCGTCAATAATTCCAAGAAGGAAAGCAGTGCTTGCGACATCCACTTCTTTTTATGATAGATCAGCTGGCGATAGACGCGTACTTCGGGATGAGAAAAAGGCAAAATAGCCAGCGTTCCGTTCTTTGCTTCTTCGGCCACAGCGATGAATGGGACCAGAGCGATACCAAGACCATAGGCGACACATTGTTTGATCGCTTCTAGGCTGCCAAACTCTAACGTCATGTCGATCGTCGCCTCCGCATCGCGTAAAACAGCCTCCATGATTGATCGGTAGCTGCAGCCAGCTTCGGTGAAAATCCAACTCTCGCCAGAAAAATCTTTTGCCTCGACCCGCTCCTTTTTCGTCAAAGGATGATCGGGAGCGGCGACAACCACCAGCTTTTCTTCCCCAAGATTCATGTTTGTGAGCTCAGGATGGTCTTGCATCCAGTCGAGCACAAACGCAAAGTCGTACTTGCCCTCCTTTACTCCCTGACGCAGATCATGACAAATGCCAGGGTGAAGCTGCATTCGCATGCGTGGCTGTTCTTTGCGAAACTTTTGCAAATAGGGCGGCAAATAAAAAGCCGCCAAAGATTCTACCGTTCCAATGCTGAGCGTACCCGCCATTTGTGCCTGTTCGGACAGATTTCCCTTGGCCTCATCCAGAATAGCCAAGACTTGGTCGCTATATCCGAGGAGCGCTTCCCCAGCATGTGTCAGCCTGATTTTTCTTCCCCATCTCTCAAAAAGAGAGACGCCAAATTCCGTCTCCAGATTTTGAATTTGCGTCGTCACACTGGATTGCGCATAGCCTAACACTTCTGCCGCACGCGTAAAGCTTTGACACTTGGCTACTTCTCGAAATGTTTGAAGATAACGAGTATCCATCCTCTCCGCCCCTTCTCATCGAAAAATCCGATTTTCTTTATCTAATATTATAGATATCTCCGATAGTAAAGTCTATGCTACACTACCTCTACAAAATCATTTGAACGAATAAAGAGAGGGATTTTTTCATGGGGAAACTAACTGCACAGTCGCCCGGTCTTCACAAAACCTTGGGATTACCGCAAATTGTCGCCTTATATGTAGGTGCTGTGATCGGCTCGGGAGTTCTGCTCATTCCCGGTTTGGCCGCTGAAAAGGCCGGACCCGCTTCCATTCTTGCCTGGCTACTGATGTCGATTCTCGTCATTCCGATGGCCATTACTATGGGACTCCTATCCGCACGCTATCCCAGCGCGGGAGGTGTATCGACATTTGTTCGAACTGCTTACGGCGATCGATTCGGCAACATGGTTGGCTGGTTTTTCCTATTATCCGTGCCAATGGGTGCTCCGATCTTGAGCGTAACCGGGGCGAATTACCTCGCTGTCCTGATGAATTGGGGCGAAACACAGACGTACGCGACCGCTGCCCTCATCCTCATCGCCGTCTTGTCCATGAACGTATTGGGTATGCAGGTAGCTGCGCGTGTGCAAACGATTGTCGTTTCCTTAATTATCACGATATTGATTCTGGCAGTTGTCGCGGCCTTGCCGCATGCCTCTACCGCAAACTTTGTTCCTTTCGTCCCAAGCGGCTGGCTCAGCGTCATTCAAGCAGCCGGATTGTTATTTTGGTGCTTTATCGGTTGGGAAGCCGTCACGCATTTGTCCGAAGAGTTTGTAGACCCTGCTAAAAACGCCATTCGCGGAGTCATGTGGAGTGCAGGGATCGTCGCTCTCCTCTACTTCTCCGTAGCGTTCATGACGGTGGCTACGCATAGCTACGGCAGCGGAATATCAGCCGCTTCCCTGAGTGTCATGATTCAGCTATCGCTCGGCCCGGTAGGCGGCTGGATTGTCGCTGTGACCGCCCTGTTTATTTGTATCGCTGCTGCCAATGCATACGTCGGCGCCGCATCCCGTATCGCCTACTCCCTGGCTCAGGAGAACGTCGCGCCACGCTGGTTTGGAGTCTTGCACGCCAAATACGGAACACCAGTCGGAGGTCTTCTCTTTTTGGCGCTTTGCTTTGCTGTGGTGCTCAGCGTCCTTTATTTTGGATGGGTCGATCTGGCCAAACTCATTGAACTGCCAAACGCTTCTTTTATCGCCACTTACATCGGTGGATGTCTGGCAGGGGT
>JARDZO010000351.1 GCA_029240815.1 Brevibacillus sp. | reverse complement strand
GGTATGGCTCGTTTCATTTTTCTTTACCATTCTTTTATAGCGCCTGCTTATTTAACATAATTGAGGTTGTGTTAAATACAATCGTTTAATTGTCCTCTTTAGAGATAAGCAAAAGCTGCCTGTAATACTACCGACGGCTTTTGCTTGTATTTGTTTCGCTTTCGAATCTGTCAGCTTAATGATTCGTTATTTTGACACGAATACCAATTCGTGGTGAGAGACTAACGTGTAGTATCTGTTCTTGGAGCGGAAAGTGGTCGGACATGAAAGTGCGGGAAATACCAGACTACGAACCGATTACCGATTACAGAGTGCTTCATTCAGATCAAAGTAGACTTCAATATACGGGAGGTTGTTGCCCCCATTGTGGGGGAGAGGATCCGTTATGCTGGTGCAACGCATTCTAGGTACAGGCATTACGTGCCCGTTAGTGTAACGAACGCCCTATTCTTCTTCTGTATCCCAGCTCATATCCTTTCAACTGGAGCCCACCTATAAACTTTGGCTGCGTCCACCCTGGTGCTGGTATGAGACTTTCAATTTCTAAATAATTATCTATTCTTACCTGATCCCAGATGTGTATGGCTTCTCCATTGCCTAGAGACAAAGCTGCGTGTCCCCAATTTTCCACTTCTCCTTCGACCAATCCAGAACAATGCCGGTTCATCTCCTCCAGCCTCTGATGTTTTTGCTATGCTATCGAACCCCGTTCGCTTAATAAAAGTCAGATGACTTATTTATACTAAGCCAGATTACCATACGTTTTAATGAATATTCTCAAAATTGGGAGGACTTACCTTCCTTCCGACCGAATTGCTACAGGTAATCACATGCTTGGGAGGGATAGAAGCATGAGCCTTTTGCAGCAATTTCAGGAGATCACCCAAAAAGTGGCCGAAGCGATATCGGCGGCGTTGCAAATCGAAACGGAAATCGTGGACGATCAGATGACGATAATTGCCGGCACTGGGTATTACGAGAAACGCATCAACAGCAAGGAAGAAGACGGTCAAATTGATGCGGGATACTTGTATGGCAGAGTGATCACCACCAATCAGCCCTATTTCATCGAGGATGCACGAAACGATCCCAAGTATGACCCCTCTGTACTTCAGGGGGTCACGGAAGAGCTGGCAGAGCTGTGTACTCCCATCCATTACAAGGGAAAGGTCATCGGCGTCATTGGACTGATCGCCTTTACCGAATCCCAGAGGCGCAAGCTGATCCACAACCGTCTTCCATACCTCACGTTCCTACAGAGGATGACGGAGCTTTTGACCAGCAAAATTGCCGAACAAGAGGCTTGGGATGAATGGAAAAAGACATTTCAGCAATTGGAAACCCTCATTGAATCCATTCACGAAGGAATTCTTGCCATTGATGAGCAAGGCATCATCACTACGTGTAATGCAACAGCCGAACAGTTGGTCCAAAAGGCAAAACACGAGCTGATCGGGTCGCCGCTACAAGCGATATGGAACGGATCCCCCATGCAACAGGTGCTCGAAAGCGGCATTGGTTATATCGAGCAGGAAGAAATTTACCGTTTGGACAATCACGAGATGCATTTCATCGTCACCGCCCGCCCGATTCACGTCAACAACCGTGTTGTGGGAGTGGTCGCCTCATTCCGCAGGATGGTCGACATGCGCCGATTGGCTTATGTGTTGACCAACGAACACAAAAACCTGTATTTTTCCGAAATTCATGGGAAAAGTCGTCCGCTCGCCCTTGTGATCAAACAGGCTGAACAAGTGGCCCGCGGCACCTCCAACATCCTGATTACCGGGGAAAGCGGGACAGGAAAAGGGATGCTGGCAGCCGCCATCCACTCTGCCAGTTCACGAAGCAACGGACCGTTCATCATCGTAAACTGCGGCGCCATCCCAGAGGCCCTGCTGGAGAGCGAGTTGTTCGGATATGTGGCTGGTGCCTTTACCGGAGCAAAACGGGAAGGCAAGGCGGGAAAATTCGAGTTGGCGGACGGCGGCACCATCTTCCTGGACGAGATCGGTGATTTACCCTTGCATCTCCAGGTAAAGCTGTTGCATGTCCTCCAATCGAAACAGGTCGAGCGCGTCGGATCTAACAAGCTGATGCCGGTCAATATTCGTGTCATTTCTGCTACCAACAAAAACCTGGAGGAAATGGTCCGAAACAAAGAATTTCGGGAGGATTTATACTTCCGGATGAACGTGATCCCCTTGCATATGCCGCCGCTACGTGATCGCTCGGAAGACATCCTGCTACTACTGGATTACTTTCTGGCAAAATACCGCCAACTGCTGGGTCACCCGATCCTGGATTTCACCCCGGAAGTAAAAGTTATATTCAGCCAATACCAGTGGCCAGGGAACGTACGAGAGCTGGAAAATGCCATCGAATACGCGGTCAATATGGAAACCACTCCCTACATCGGGCTGGAGAGCATCCCTGTCCGCATCCGGCAGCACCATAGTGTCAGCGCCATTGCCACTCCCGGTGAAAGCGAACTCCCCCTGAAAGAACGACTCCGCCGACACGAACGGCAAATCCTTTCCGCGATGCTTCAGCAGCACGGGCAATCGCTCGAAGCGAAACGAATGGTAGCTGAGAAACTGGAGATTGGGCTTGCTACTCTGTATCGCAAATTAGAGGGGCACCAACTTCTCAGTGATGAGAAAACATTCTAATTTTCAAGAATCAACCGGCGTTCAAGCCTTTTACCTTTTTGCCTTTTTGTGTATCTTTCGTATGCGATACTCCCTCAATTGCCTTGGCATTATTCTTGCTAGTCAGAATTTTTAGATATATGCAAGGGAGGGTTCCCATGATTGGTCCCATGGTAAAACTACAGCATCTCGTCAAACAATTTGGTTCTCAAACAGTTGTCCATGATCTTTCCCTCGACATCCAGAAAGGAGAGTTCCTCACTTTATTAGGCCCCAGCGGATGCGGGAAAACAACCACGCTGCGAATGATCGCGGGTTTTGAGCATCCAAGCTCCGGCCAAATCATACTGGACGGCGAGTACGTTCACGATTTGCCTCCCTATGAGCGCGACGTCAACACGGTATTTCAGAGCTACGCGCTGTTTCCCCATTTGAATGCGTACGAAAATGTCGCGTTCGGACTGCGTGTGAAAAAGGTCTCCAAAAGCCAAATTGATGCGCGTGTCAGAAAAGCGCTGAATCTGGTCCAGCTGGAGGATTACGCCAACCGCAAACCCGATCAGCTCAGCGGCGGTCAGCGGCAACGGATTGCCATCGCCCGCGCGCTGATCAACAATCCCAAGGTGCTATTGCTGGACGAACCGCTGGGAGCTCTGGATCAGAAACTGCGCAAACAGATGCAGGGCGAACTGAAGCACCTGCAAAAGCAATTGGGTATTACGTTTATTTTCGTCACACACGATCAGGAAGAAGCCCTTACCATGTCTGACCGGATTGCTGTCATGAATCGGGGCGTACTGGAGCAGGTGGACACTCCCGCAGTGATTTATGAGCGGCCTGCGACGCGATTCGTGGCTGAATTTATCGGGGAAACTAACCTGTTGACCGGTACGGTGAGCGACCGGGATCACCAACATATGCTGATCGAGTGTGAAGGCTTTCAAATAGCGGCCACGGCGCTCCCTATTCCCAAAAATGAGAAAGTGACAGTGGCAATCCGACCTGAAAAATCTGTTCTTTCCCTAGCCCCCTCCGCCGATGAACGGATTGTCCAAATCTGTGGCAGGTTGACGGAGAGGATCTACTGCGGCGGCTCAACACGGACGGTCATTACTCTGACAAACGGCAAGCAATTCGTTGCTCTGGAGAAGACCGATCAGCTCCTGCCTGCGGGTGCGGGCGATGAGCTCTATGTCCATTGGAAATCAGAGCACGGGGTGGTGGTAACCCAATGAAACCTCCGGTGATCGGCTCCACAGCCTCCACCCATCCAGCCTCTGCACCGAAAACGAGCCGTCCCAAAGACTACGGCAAGATGTGGACAATTGGCCCCGTCCTAGTTTGGATGGTCGCACTTTTCCTTTTACCTCTGGTTATGGTGCTTTTCGTCAGCTTTTTCTCACGCAGTTCATTTGGGGGAATCACCCTCCCGTTGACGCTCGATAACTACATCCGCTTCTTTGACCCACTTTACTTCAAGATCCTCTGGGTCTCCTGCGTCCTGGCTTTTTTCACAACCGCCAGTTGCCTCGTGCTCGGCTATCCGTTTGCCTACATCATCGCCCGTTCCCCGGCCAAATACCGGAACATCCTTATGCTATTGATCATCGTCCCTTTTTGGACCAATTCATTGATCCGTACATACGCCTGGATCGTGCTATTGCGAACCGAAGGGGTCATCAACACCCTGCTCTTGAAGTTGGGGCTAATCGACCAACCGCTCTCCCTTCTGTACAATGAAACAGCCGTGCTGATCGGCCTTATCTACACGATGCTGCCGTTCATGGTGCTTCCTCTATACGCTTCCATTGAAAAGCTTCACCTCTCTCTGCTAGAGGCAGCCAGAGATTTGGGAGCAAAACCCTGGCAGACATTCTGCAGGGTTACTCTTCCCCTGACAGCCCCCGGCATTTTGGCGGGGTCCCTGCTTGTTTTCATTCCGTCACTGGGTCTTTTTTTCATCCCCGACCTAATGGGGGGCAGCAAAACTGTTTTGATTGGGAACCTGATCAAAAACCAGTTCCTCACCGCACGGGATTGGCCTTTCGGCGCTGCAAGCTCCATCATCCTGATGGTACTGACGCTGCTGTTCATTGTAGGCTACATCCTGGTGTCCAAAGACAAACAAGGGAAGGAGCTGTTGTAACGTGCGCCTTTCTTTTGGCAACAAACTTTCTATCCTGTATGCATCCCTGATTTATCTCTTTTTGTACATGCCGATC
>JARDZO010000350.1 GCA_029240815.1 Brevibacillus sp. | reverse complement strand
AATTGCGACGTAAAGACAGGTGTCAAAACTTCACGGGTCCCTTTTACGATCGCCTGTGTCAATGGTTCGCCCTTTTCTCGGAAGTGATAGATGCTCTCCAGCACAACGATCGCAGCATCTACAATCAGACCGACAGATAAGCTGAGTGAAAGCAAGCTGACCATATCGATATTGTATCCGCCCAGCTTCATCGCGATAAAGGTCATGAGGGCGGATAATGGAAGGGTAGTTGCAATGACCAGCGTGACCCGCCAATTTCTCAAGAACACGAACAGAATGATGATGGCCAGCGCGCCCCCGATCATGACATCGCGGCTCAGGTTGGTTACGGCGTGCTGTATATACGAGACAGCTTCTATCATGACTTTCATTTGGTATTGACCGTTCGCCTCCGAATTGATCTGACGGACGATTTCCTCTACCTTGCCTTGTGTAGTGATCAAGTCGCTGCCATCTGCGCGTTTTACGCTCACTTGTACGAATACACTTCCATTAGTCAGCGCGACCGAGTCTTTGACCTTCCCTCGCAAATCCTCTATCGTCGCAAGCTGGCTCAAAGGAACTGTTCCATTGGGTGTCTCTATGGGGAGTACAGTCATTTCCTGAACAGTGCTGTACGTATCATCCACCATGACGACGGTATCAAAGCCGGAGTTTTCCAATGTTCCTACAGCTTGCTTCCAGTTGGTTTCCTGCAGCTGAGCGATCACATCCGCCGGAGTTGTTCGGTAAGCACTAAGCTGTTCCGGTCTCAAGATGACGGCTATCTGATTTTCAAAGCTGCGATCGGAAATTTCGACTTCCTTTACACCCGGTACTGCTTCTATTCGGTCCTTGATCGTTGTCTTGGCCAAACTCAACATGGCTTGTGGATCTGCACCGACCAACGCATAGTCGATCAGGGCATCATCCCCAAAGTTCATCTGATTGACTTCCACTCGATCTACTGCTTTCGGGAAGCCGTTGCGGAGTCGGTTAACAGCATTTTGCACGTCCTGTTTGACTTTTTCACCGGTTCCTTCTTTGGCAGTGATCGATATTCGGACAGAGCCTGAACCTGTCGTAGACGTGTACTCTTTGATTTCTGTAATTGACTTTAATTCCTGTTCAATCTTTTTCGTGACCTTGTCTTCCATCTCTTCCGGTGGTATGGAACCTCCTGAGATGTTGACGGAAAGTACGGGGAAATCCGTTTTGGGTACCAACTCCACATTGAAGCTCAGCAAGGAACCGATTCCCGCGATCACGAGTAAGAATGTAAAAAGGTAGACAATCAGTCGGCGTTTCAGCAAAAAGAGAATCATCTTATTCATGCTGCTATTCTCCCTTCGCCTCTACTTTTTGCCCCTCTACATAGAACGTAATACCACTGCGCAAGAGTTGGTCTCCTTCTTTAATCCCAGATAAGATTTCAATCTGGTCACCAGTCATTTGACCTACCTTGACTTCCTTTCGTACCGTCAGGCCGTTATCCACTGCCATGACGTAATGCTGGGACTGACTCACGCCTACACTCTCGAGCGGTACGAGAAAGCCATTTATTTTACGAGGTACTTCCACAGTTGCTGTCATGCCGCCTCGCCAGTAGTTATCGGGGTTCGGGACCGTTACCTCGACACGGTATTTGCCCGTCTGCTTGTCGACGACTGGGGAAACGAATACAACCGTTCCATCGCTTTTCTTGCCATCGCCGGAAACGATCTGCACCTTTGCTTTCTCCTGGAATTGACCGATACCCTCATTCGTAATATCCAACGTCACCTTTACCTCGGACAGATCGACCAAGTGAATGATTTGTTCACCGGGTGAAGCCTGTTCGCCAGATTGCTTGAAGACATCGACGATCGTACCTGCAAAGGGTGCTTCGATTTTGGCATCGTCCAGACTCTTTCTCGCCCGGTCTACCTGTCCAGATGCCTGTTTGATAGAAGCGTTGGCTACTGCTACATCCTCAGGCTGTGCTCCGCGCTGAAGTTCGTCTAAAGCCAGTTGCGCGTCTCTCATGGAAATTTCCGCTTGGGTCAGTGCCCGCTTGCGATCGTTTATTTCGCTTTGCGAAATAGCTCCGCCAGCTAACAGCTTTTCACCGACTGTGACATCCTGTCGAGCTTTTTCCAGCTGGCTCTGCGCGCTTTTTACTTGCAGGCGTTGCTGTTCGATTGCTTGTGTAGTCGCGCCTTTGAGCGTCTGTGTCTTGCGTGCAGCCGCTTCAGCGACCTGGCTCGCGGCCACTTCCACTTCTTTTTGGTAGTACCGGGTGTCCAACGTAGCTAGTAGCTGACCTTGCCCGATCTTAGCTCCTTTGCTGACTTGTATGGCCGAGATCGTTCCACCTGTTCCGAAAGGCAGTACGGCATCCCGTTTTGCCTCGACCATTCCCGTCACGCTCAGCACTACAGGCTTTGTCGCCTTCTGCACTTTGACGACTTCTACTACTTTTGCCTTTGCTTCTGCTTGCTGTGGCGCTTCAGGAGCAGGCCCGCACCCTGTCGCAACAAGCAACAGGGAAGCCAAAATTATTGACGCTCGTTTTTTCACCTTGATTCCTCCAAGTAATTAGCAATCATTTCCTTGCATCATTGTGCCAGTTTTTCCCTCCAGTGCAAAACAGCCACCGGGTGGAATTTCTTCTCCGTCCAAGGGCGGAGGGACAACATTCAGCAAGACATAAGTATATACGAATGGAGCACCTTCGCGTTACCTGTTTTTTTCTTTTTTTACAAAATGTGCACAAAAAAAGCAGCCAAGGTTTTACCCTCGGCCACTTTTGCCATTCACCAATTGGACGTACGTACGTGTTAGCTTTTCGAAACCAACTGCTCCATTTCCTCCAACAGTTCTTTGAAAACAGCCAATCCTTCGCGAATCGGTTCAGGAGACGTCATATCCACGCCTGCATGTTTCAGCAGATTCAGCGGGTAATCGGAGCTGCCGCCTTTCAGGAAGTCGAGGTACCGATCCACTGCAGGTTGACCTTCCTCCAGAATCTGTTTGGAGAGAGAGGTGGCCGCAGAGAAACCGGTCGCGTACTTGTAGACGTAGAAATTGCGATAAAAATGGGGAATTCGCGCCCATTCCATATCGACTTGACTGTCTACGACTATATCTGGCCCATGGTAAGCCACGTTCAGGTCGCGATAGATCTCGCTGAGTGAATCTGCTGTTAGCGGCTCGCCCTTCTCTTCCTTTTCGTGAACGATCTTTTCAAATTCAGCAAACATCGTCTGGCGGAATACGGTTCCTCTGAACTGCTCCAGATAGTAATTGATCAGGAACATCCGTTGCTGTTTGTCTGTTGTCGTCTCGAGCAAGTGGTTCATGAGCAGCGCTTCATTGAGCGTAGAAGCCACCTCTGCCACGAAAATTTTGTAGTCTGCGTACGTATAAGGCTGAGCATGATTCGAATGGTAGCTATGCAGAGCATGCCCCATCTCATGTGCCAGCGTAAACATATTGTTCACGTTGTCCTGGTAGTTCATCAGCACGTAAGGATGCGTCGAGTACGCTCCCCATGAATAGGCACCGCTCGTCTTGCCTTCATTCTCGTGGACGTCGATCCAACCGTTTGAAAAGCCTTCCTCCAGCACGCGGCCGTACTCCTCTCCCAGTGGATGGAGTGCTTCTTTGATCGTGGAAACGGCCTGATCATACGGGATTTTCATATCGACTTCTTTCACGATCGGGACGTACAGATCGTACATATGGAGCTCGTCGACCCCAAGCAATTTTTTCCGCAAAGCGATATAGCGATGCATCAAAGGCAGATGCTCATGGATCGTTGCGATCAGGTTGTCGTAGACAGACAAATCCACGTTGTCCGCAAACAAAGCTGCGTATAGAGCAGACGGGTACTTCCGGGTTCGGGCGTAGAAGACATCCCCTTTGATGGCAGACGTCAACGAAGCTGCGATTGTATTGCGGAATTTGCCGTAGGTCTCATAGAGAGCATCAAAGGCTTCTTTCCGAACTCGTCTGTCCTTGCTTTCCATGAACTGTGTGTAGCGTCCTTTCGTCAGCTCCACCTCTTCCCCATTTTCATCCGTAATCATAGGGAATTTCATATCCGCATTGGCTAGCATCCCATAAATTTTATTGGGAGCGGAAGCCAATTCACTCATATTAGCCAAGAGCGCTTCTTCTTCGGAGGAAAGAGTATGCGGCTTGAATCGCATAATTTCCTCCAGTAAAATGCGATAATGTTCCAGTCCTGAGACTTCTTTTAACCAGTTCTCCATTTCTTCGGTGGAGATAGCCAAAATCTCTGGCTGTATGTACGATATCGCTCCATAGACTTGCGTACTCAAGCTTGTCGCCCGGTCGGTCAATCCTTGATAGGTGCTGTTTGCGTTGTTCTCATCGCGGCGCATCCGAGCGTAGACATAGACTTGGTCGAGCGTCTGAAGCAATTCATCTTGCAGCGTCAGCGCAGCCAGCAATTCTTTGCCAGACTGTCCAAGCTTACCTTTCATTCCAGCGATCTGATCTGCGAGTTGCTTGGCTTTCTGTACATCTTTTTCCCAATCGGCATCGCTCGGGTAAATATCTTCGAGACGCCACTTGTATTCGGCAGGGACGTCATTGCGTTTGGGCAGTGTTTTGCTTTTGTTCACCGTGATCACTCCCTCGTATTTGCTGGCTGGTGAAATCATCCATATGATTATCCTATCTTATTATGCCTCTTGGTTCAAATTGTACAAAACGGTTATGACCGTTTTGTTTGACCGCAAGCGGTCACATTCACATTTATCAAAAACGTCGAGATGTTCCAATCCCCCGATGAGAGGGGACGTTTTTCACAAAAAAAAGCTGACTGCTCCTGGTTGGAAAAGTCAGCTTCTGCCTACACCTGTATATTCAAAACCTGCATCCTTCAATTGCTTGGCCG
>JARDZO010000097.1 GCA_029240815.1 Brevibacillus sp. | reverse complement strand
AAGCCAATGAGCTGATAGGCATTATTGGCTCCCCCAAAGTAATATGCAATGGGCAGAAACAAACCAGCACTGATCAGCGAAATTTGCCAAGATCGCGCAATCAGGGCGAATACGGGCCATTTCCAATCGGACCTTTCCGTTTTCTAAAAGTTGGAGGACTCTATATAGGTAAAGACGAACTGTGACCTTCCCTTAAAATGAATCAAGAGAAAGCCACTTCATTTATATATAATCCATTTTTTTCCATTTACCCATCCTGATGATTCGAAGAACTTCTTATGGTCGCGAAAAATAAGTTCGAGGCAGTTGATGGCTCCGATTTTGATCTTCCCTTTTGCAAGCCCCGCTTATACGTGCATGCGATTCTTTGCTCTTTCTATATCGGACAAGATTCGTTTGTCATAGAAGATAAACTCTTCTCCGGCGGGAGTAGGCATCACGGTTCGTGTCGTACGATCGAACAATTTACCCCCGAGCTCTTCCTCCAATTTCGTCACTTGTTGAGAGAGTGTTGACTGAAAGACACAGATCTCCTCAGCCGCCCGCGTAAAATGATTGGTCTTGGCTATTTCAATGACCTAATGCAACTGATGCAATTCCATAAAACACCAGCTTTCTATTTATTGCTATGATTATATAGATTGAACTTTAAAAATAATAGCGTAATATTATTCTTAATTGACGGAAATTTGAAATTAAACTGAATACATCAAATAAAATGCGAACATTTCATGGCAAAAATGAAAACGCTAAAGATCGATCTGACAGGATCGCATAGAACGGCGGCTTTTGCATTCAATCAGGAGGTGACCTCACAACATTCAGGCAGGGGAGCGTAAATGGATCACTGAAATTTCAACAAAGGGTATAGACATGAGGTGGCATTGAAGATGTTCGATACCAAGGAAATGACAGAGGCAGAAATAGAGGGAAGAAGTAATCCAGTATAGGGTACAGCAGGTTTCTGCGCGACAAGATTCTAGGCTTCTAAGATTCCGATTTAAGTGAAATTATTACACAAATCGCGTCCGGGAATCGAGAAAGATTCGTAGCCGAGTTTGTTTTGACTGAGAAGCATTTGATGCAGGGAGATCGATATCCACCATACATTTTGCCAATGCCTCTACTCGCCTGATGGCCACTGCATGGCAATCGGACAAGCTGCAGGCGTTGCGTGTACATGAAGCATTCAGGATCACTTACGAAATGAAAGAAACAACGATACCAGCAAGGCGTATTCATGAGGGGGAGGATTTTTCATGATCACTCAAAAAAAAGGTTCTTTACTCAAAAAGGGAGCAGCATTTTGCTTTATGGCAAGCATACTTCTCTTGTCCGCTTGCAGTGGCGGACAGGGGCAAAGCGAACAGTATCCGACAAGACAAATTGAAGGTGTCGTTCCATTCGGAGCGGGAGGCGGGACAGATCTGGTTGCGCGTGCTATGGCCACCGTCGCAGAGAAAAAGCTAGGACAGTCGATTACCATCATGAATAAACCGGGAGCTACAGCCACTGTAGGAACAAAGTACGTCTATGACAAAGCGGCGGATGGCAATACCTTGCTGTTCTCTGCAGAAAATCCGACTGTATATGGGGTTCTGCAGCTATCGGAGCGGAGCTTTGAGGATTTCTATCCCATTCACATCATGGGCCGCGGGATAGCTGCCATTACGGTGAACGAGAATTCCAAATACAAAACACTGGCGGATCTGATGAATGATGTGAAGGCAAATCCATCCGAAATCAAAATGGGAACGACTGGACCGGGTGGACTATCCTACATGGTCACCGCGATGATTAGTCAAAGCGCGAATGCTCAATTTAACATGGTTCCATTTGACGGCGAAGGCCCGATCTATACGGCCTTACTCGGAAACCATATTGACGTATCGATTATTAGTTTGTCAAAAGCTGTAGAGAATGTAAAAGCGGGAAAAGTTCGCGTGCTGGCTGTCGTGAATGACGCAAAGGTAGAAGATCTTCCAGACGTGCCGGCCATTACAGAAGAATTGCCGGATATGGCGAAGTACCTTCCATGGGGCCCGTTCTATGGGGTATGGGTGAAAAAAGAAGCTCCTGATTATGTCAAACAAACCTTACAAAAAGCATTTGCGGAAGCTTCCAAGGATGCTGATTATCATGCGCTGTTGAAAAATCTGTCGATCATCCCGATGGGAATCAGCGGGGATGAAGCAGAGAAGTTCTGGCGTGAACAGCAGTCGATCTCTGCATGGCTGTTACAAGATGCAGGTTCAGCGAAAGTCAGCCCGGAAACCTTACATATCCCGAGAAAACAGTAATTGATTTGAAAAAAGATAGACGTTCCTATTTCATTTGCATGGTGGGGTACGAGCTATTCCCCTTTGCAAGTGGACGGATCAGCTGGCTAGGCTGCAGATTGGGAGAGGAACGGTTGGAAAGGAGGAAGCGTATGTTGGCCGATCGAGTCGGAGGATTGATAAGCATCATCTTAGGTGGGATCTCCCTATACGAAGCGATACGATTATACTCTACTCGGATCAGTTTTTATGTAGGCGATCATATCATGCCGGGCGTCATTGGTTTGGGATTGATTGTGCTCGGTTTACTAGCGATCTTCGTCAAAGGGCAAAGCTTTACAGTTGAATTCCCTGATCGTCAGATGATGAGAAAAATCATCAGCATTTTTGGTGTCATGCTGGGGTATTGCTTTTTACTTTACCATTTAGGATTTGCGATTGGTACGTTTCTCGTTTCCATTGCTTTGTTTCGGATTATGGGTTCCTACCATTATGGGAAATCGGTGCTCTATTCGGCGATACAGACTGTATGTACGTATTTCGTATTTGTCGAATGGCTCGGTATGCCTTTCCCTGCAGGGATCTTTCATCTTTAATTCAGGGGAGAATTTGTGAATGGAAACACTCCACTTACTACTAGACGGATTTTCGGTAGCCCTATCACCCACGAACGTCATGATGGCCCTGTGGGGAGCATTAATCGGCACGTTGGTAGGAATGCTGCCAGGACTCGGACCTACTTCCACCATTGCTATTTTGCTTCCGGTCACAACGGTACTTGGACCGACAGAAGGAATCATCATGTTAGCCGGCATTTATTACGGTTCCATGTATGGGGGATCAACCACTGCCATCTTGCTGAATATCCCAGGAGAGGTATCCGCCGTTCCTACTTCCTTGGATGGATATCCGCTAGCCAAACATGGAAAGGGCGGACCAGCGCTCGGTATTGCCGCGATTAGTTCCTTTGTTGCCGGAACGATGGGCGTGATCGGTCTTGTTTTTTTCGCGCCTCTGCTTGCTGATCAAGCGTTAAAATTCGGTCCGCCGGAATATTTCGCACTTATGTTCCTCGCATTAACTGTTATTGTAAACCTGGCCGGCGCATCCTTGATCAAAGGTTTAATCATGGGCCTCTATGGATATTTGCTCTCTATGACCGGGATCGGACTTACCGGGGGACAGATGCGCTTCAGCTTCGGCATAGAGCCATTACAAGCAGGCATTGATATCATCAGTGTCGTGATCGGTTTGTTCGCCATCGCGGAAGTCATCAAAGGATTGGAAGAAAACACGAAATCAATTGCGGTTGGCAAAATCACCAACATCTACCCTAAGTTTACGGAAATACGCGAGAATTCCGGGGCGATGCTTCGCGGAGGATTAGTCGGTTTTTTCTTGGGACTTTTGCCGGGATGTTCCGCAGCCGTTACAACCTTTTTGGCCTACGACCTGGAAAAGAAAGTGTCAAAAACGCCTGAAAAATTCGGTCATGGAGAAATGAAAGGGGTAGCAGCCCCTGAAGCGGCCAATAATGCGACAAGTTCTTCGGGTTTTATTCCCTTGTTTGCTTTGGGAATTCCCAGCTCAACAACGCTAGCCGTTTTGTTAGCAGGCTTAATGATTAACGGGCTTACGCCAGGACCCACTTTGTTTGCAGAACATAGTGAATTTGTATGGGCAGTGATCGCCAGTATGTTTGTCGGCAACGTAATGCTGCTGGTCTTGAATTTACCTTTAATCGGACTCTGGGCCAAATTGACAAAAATACCTTATGGAATCATGGGTCCCGTTATTTTAATGCTGAGCTTTATCGGGGCATATTCCATCAACAACAGCATATTCGATGTATTTGTCTCCATTTTGTTCGGCGGCATTGGATATTTGTTGAATAAATACCGATGGCCCGTTGTTCCGCTGCTCTTGGCATTTGTTTTGGGACCGATGTTTGAAAAATCCTTTATCCAGTCCATGGCGATGTCAAAAGGAAGCTTTGCGATTTTCTTCACAAGACCGATTTCGTTGACGATCCTCCTGCTCGCCTTCGTACTGTTTGTTGCATCAATACTGATGATGAAACGGACAAAATCACAGGTGAAGAATGCAGTGGGTTCGGATGTAGAGATCGCGGATTGAAACAGAAAAGTACCTGTTGGAGGGGTGAAAGCTTAAAAGCACCCCCTTCCAAATTTGAAGAGGGTGCCATTCAGTTACCAACTTAATTTTTCACGGACAGCTTACTTCTTCGTCACCAGTTCCAAGTCAACCGGGATGTTGTTCTCTACTTTTTCACCTTTTGCCACTTTCAGCGCTGTTTGTACAGCGGTTTCCCCGATCGCAGCAGGTTTTTGTGCGACAGTCGCGCCCATTTTGCCGTCATTTACGGATTTCACTGCATCGTCTGTCGCGTCGAAGCCTACTACGATGATGTTTTTACCTTGTGCTTCTACAGCCTGCAGAGCGCCCAGCGCCATTTCGTCATTGTGTGCGAACACAGCTTGTACATCTTTGTTGGATTGCAGAATGTTTTCCATGACGGAGAGACCTTTCGCACGGTCGAAATCGGCCGGTTGAGACGCTACTACTTTCAAGCCTTCTTTGTTGTCTACAGCATCATGGAAGCCTTTACCCCGGTCACGCGCTGCGGAAGTACCTGCGATTCCTTGCAGTTCCACGATGTTGCCCTTGCCACCCAGTTTTTCCAGGATGAAATCGCCAGCCATTTTTCCGCCTTTTACGTTGTCAGAAGCGATATGAGAAACCACTTGTCCGCCCTCTGCTGCACGGTCAACAGTGATTACGGGAATGTTTGCTTTGTTGGCTGCTTCGACAGCTGTTACGATCGCAGCACTGTCAGTCGGGTTGATCATAATGACGCTTACTTTTTTCTGGATGAGATCCTCTACGCCACTGATTTGCTTCGCAGTGTCATCTTGCGCGTCTACCACCAGCAGCTCAGCACCTGCATCCTTGGCAGCCTTTTCAGCGCCCTCTTTCAAGGAAACGAAGAACGGATTGTTCAAGGTGGAGACAGCCAAACCAATGGTCACTTTCCCACCTGCATTGCCTCCTGCGTTGCCTGTGGATTGTTCAGGTGTCTTGTTTTCCAGATTGGATGACGTGGAGCAGCCTGCCAATACCCCCAATACCAGCGACGATGCCAAAGCCATTTTCAAAAATTTCTTCATAACGATTCCATCCTCCTTAAGTCCTTGCTTTTTTTATTTATTTGCTTTAGATCGGTCCAGCAATACTGCGATGAGAATGACTGCCCCTTTGACTACCGATTGGTAGAAGGAAGAGACATTCAGCAGATTGAGGCCGTTATCTAACACACCGATGATCATCGCACCAATCAAGGTGCCGACGATCCAGCCACGTCCCCCGGACAGGCTCGTACCGCCCAAGACGACTGCTGCGATCGCGTCGAGCTCATAGGATGTCCCTGCCGTCGGCTGAGCCGAATTCAGTCGGGAAGTGAGGATAATCCCGCTCAGAGCCGCGAACAGACCGCTGATCGAGTACACCAGCACTTTTACCTTGCCTGTACTGATCCCCGACAGCTTGGTCGCTTCTTCATTGCTGCCGAGCGCGTAAACATGCCTGCCAAAGGTCGTATGACGAAGAATGAAATACAGGATCGCAAATGAAATCAACATCCAGATGACAGGCATAGGAATTTCCAGGAAGAACCCTTTTCCCAGCAGGGCGAAGTCAGGATTGAGTCCGGTAATCGGTCTGCCTTCTGTGTATACCAGTGTCAGACCGCGGAAAACCGTCATCGTCGCCAACGTTCCAATGAACGGAGCCACTTTCCCTTTTGCCACAATCACACCGTTTATGGCCCCCATGACTACACCAGCCAAGAGTCCGATCAAAACAGCCAACCATGTGTCCATGCCGCTTGCCATAAGCCCTGCTGTGATAGCGCTTGCAAGAGCCAACATAGACCCTACAGACAAATCGATTCCACCCGTCAAGATTACGAACGTCATCCCGAAGGCAATCAGGGCGTTAATCGAAATCTGGCGCAGTACGTTGAAAATATTGCTTATCGTCAAGAAGTCACTGTTGATAATCGATAGGACGATGACAATCAAGGCGAGCCCAAGCAGCGGGCCCATTCTCTGCAAAACATTAAACCGCATGGCTAGTCCCTCCCGTCGCTGCATGCATAATCAATTCCTGTGTTGCTTGTTCTCGTGTAAACTCACCGGTGATACGCCCTTCGTGCATGACCAGTACGCGATCGCTCATCCCCAACACTTCAGGGAGCTCGGATGAGATCATCACGATCGCAACCCCATCCTGGGCGAGTCGATTCATGATATCGTAAATTTCTTTTTTGGCACCGATGTCAACACCGCGGGTCGGCTCATCCAATATCAAGATTTTCGGTTTGGTCGCCAGCCATTTGCCGATCACGACCTTTTGCTGATTCCCGCCTGACAGCGACCCGACGATTTGTTCGCCGCCTGCCGTCTTGATGAACAGGCGCGAAATGGCGTCGTTGCTGAGCAGCTGCTCCTGGCTCGGCTTCATGACCCCGAGAGAGGAGACTTTCTCCAGATTGGGCAGCGAAATATTTTCCCGAACGGAGAGCGACAAGACCAGCCCTTCTTCTTTGCGGTCTTCCGTCACCAGTGCGATTCCCGCTGATATGGCATCCATCGGGCGCGTGACGCGAATAGGCTGTCCGTCCACGAGAATTTGTCCCTCTCGCACTTTCTCCAGGCCGAACAGCGCCTTGGCTAGTTCCGTACGCCCTGCCCCCATGAGCCCAGCAATTCCGACAATCTCTCCGCTTTTTACGGAGAACGAGATGTCCGAGAGCTTTCCTTTGACACTCAGGTTCTCGACGCGCAGTCGTTCCTCGCCCCACTGTACCTCTGCTTTTGGGAAACGATCGGTGATTTCACGACCGACCATCATTTTCACGAGTTCATCCAGATTCGTCCCGGCTGTCTCGACTGTCCCCACGTACTGACCATCACGCAGCACGGTGATTCGATCGCTCACCTGAAAAATCTCTTCCATCCGGTGCGAAATGTAGACCATCCCGACACCTTTTTGTTTGAGGGAATCGATCATATCAAAGAGGGCGTCGATCTCACGGTTGGTCAGGGCTGCCGTTGGTTCATCGAGTACGAGGATATCTGCCTGCATGGAGAGCGCTTTGGCAATCTCGATCATTTGCTGCTGACCTACCGATAAATCGCCGACCAATGTGTCCGGATCGAGCTTGATCGCCAGCTGTTCGAGCCAACGCTTGGTCTCCTGTCTCATCTTGCGCCAATGGACCAATCCGGTTTTGCCGTACGTATACTCGCGTCCGAGAAAAATGTTTTCCATGACGGACAGATGGGGGATCAAATTCATCTCTTGGTGGATAATCGCAATCCCTCGACTGGAGGCGATATCAGGCGTCAACTTTTCCTGCGTCTCCCCTTTGACGATGATCGTACCCGCATCCCGCTCGTAAATGCCGCCGAGAATTTTCATCAAGGTAGATTTGCCGGCTCCGTTTTCCCCCATCAATGCGACAAGTTCGCCGCTTTTCAGGTTCAACTGGACGTCGTTTAGCACCTTGACCCCTGGGAACGATTTGCTGATTCCTTTCATCTCTAATAGGAATGCTGACATGTATACTCCTCCTCCCTTCGCCGGGTGTCCACTTAAAACGTCACGCCTGCTTGCAAGATGACATTCGCAAATGGTGTGCACTCACCGGTACGAATGATCGCTCTAGTCTCTCTCGTCAGCGCTTTAAATTCTTCATGGCTGACACTGGACAGCTCTACGCCAGGCAGCGCTGCCTCCAGATAAATGTGCGTGCTCGGCTGCACCTTGATCAATTCTTCGGCAAAAATCGCCTTCTCTACTTGCATCTCTAGCAAAACTGCATTCAGCACCTCAAAAAATGAGGGCAATCCGGGAACGATAGCCAAATCGATACGAGTCACAAAGTCTGGAATCGGCAGCCCAGCGTCACAGATGACAATCCGGTCTGTATGTCCCAATTGGCTGATGAGGGCTGAAATCTCGCTGTTTAAAATACCTAGTTTTTTCATAATGTCCCCCTTACTCTGCGATGAATTCCTCTACTTGTGCGAGGGTAGGCATTCCTGCCTGTGCGCCCAGCTTGGTTACCGTAAGCGCAGCCACTTTTGTAGCGAATGCGATTGCCTCTCCCACCGCTGCGCCGCCGGCTAATGCGTAAGAGAAACCCGCATTAAAGGAATCTCCAGCTCCTGTCGTGTCGACTACTTGCACGCGATGGCTCGTGACCAGACCACGCTCTCCTGTTTCAGTCAAGTACGCAGCCCCTTTGGAACCCAAGGTCGTCACGACTGTCGCCACACCTTTTTTCAACATCGCTTCCATCGCTGTCTCTAGCTCTATCTCTTCTCCTACTTGCGCCAGCAGGTAAAGCTCCGATTCGTTGGGGATGAGCACATCCACTTTTTTCAGCAGGACATCCGGCAACTCACGTGCGGGAGCAGGATTGAGCACTACCGTCTTTCCCATTTCCTTGGCTTTGGAAGCGGCGTAAATGACGGTTTCCAACGGAATTTCCAATTGAAGCAGGACTACGTCTGCCTTTGCGATCTTTTCCTGGTGCTGATCGATATCGTCGGGTGTCACCTGTCCATTGGCCCCTGCCACTACGATGATCTGATTGTCTCCTTGGGACAGCACGATCGAGGCAACCCCCGTATGACTGTCAGCCACGGTCTTGGTGGCTTCGACGTCGATGCCTTCCTGACCGAGTGCCTGCAACAGCTCGGCTCCGAAAGCGTCGCTGCCTACCGCACCGATCATCGCGGTTTTTGCCCCCAAACGAGCCGACGCTACCGCTTGATTCGCACCCTTACCACCCGGGACGAAGTGCACCTGATTTCCGTGTACGGTCTCCCCCATTTGCGGTGGACGATCCGCCTCCACGACGATATCCATATTTAAACTACCAATAACGACAACCTGTGGCGGCTTATTCATCGCTTCTCTCTCCTTTTATCTCTTCGTAGAATCTCGCACGATCAGTTCTACATCTAGCTCGTACAGCTTGGCTTCCATGACACCGGATTCGATCGTTTCGATCAAAACCTTGGCCGCAAGTGAGCCCATATCGTAATTTGGCTGAGCGATTGTTGACAGCTCAGGCTGCGTGATTTCCGTCAAGCTGATGCCGTCAAAGCCGATTAATGCCACGTCTTCCGGTACGCGCACGCCCAGTTGGTGAAGTCCTTTCAGCGCACCGACAGCCATCAAGTCATTTCCACAGAAGATTCCGTCCACATCCGGATGCTTGGCAAACAGCTCCTTGACTGCTGCGAGCCCGCCGTCCATCCGAAAATGCCCTGGCACCATCAGGCTGGGGGTATACCACGGAAAATGCAGGACTGACTCTTCAAAACCATGCATCCGCTTCTTGGCCGTAATCAGTTCTTGTGGTCCGTACAGATGGGCGATTTTTTTGCACCCGATATCGAGTAAATGCTGGACCGCCAGCTTGGCTCCGTCGTAGTTTCGGGAGCGAATGACACTGCAAGATTGGCGAGTCGGCGCCCGGTCAAGGACCACGAGAGGTATATTGTTCTTATTCATTTGTTCGACGTCATCCTGTCCCAACGTATTGGAAGCAAAGATGATCCCATCGACATATTTTTTCCGTAGCATCTCGATGTACGACTTTTCCTTATGCCCCTGATCATCTGAATTGCACAGGATGACCGTAAAGCCATGCTTTTGGGCGACATCTTCCACGCCTCTCGCAATTTCGGGAAAAAACGGGTTGGCAATATCCGGCAGAATTAACGCTATTGTACCTGTCTGTTTCCCCGCCAAACCACGAGCTACTGCATTGGGCTCATAGTTCAGCTGTTCGATCGCCTTGGCCACTTTTTGTTCCGTATCCTTATTCACGTATCCGTTTTTGTTGAGGACTCTGGACACCGTTGCTACAGAGACCCCTGCTAATTTGGCCACGTCGCGTATCGTTGCCATGCCTGTTTTCACCGTCTCTTCATGATGTGTAACCGGTTACACATTAGTCAAAAAAAGAGAATGATATCAGACGTCATTCGTGTGTAACCGGTTCCATATTTGCTTCCACTATACTCCCACGGAAAAAAAACTGTCAAGAGTTTGTGGAGAAAAAATCATTGTTTTATTGTTGTGGAAAATAAAGGAGCTGATGAAAATGGGTCGCCTTCACTCACTCTTGCACATGCAAATACCGGTCAAGAACCTGGATGAGTCCATCTCCTGGTATATAGAGCAACACGAAAAAGCAGCCTAAACCTTCTGCGTTTAGACTGCTTTTTTGGTGACTGCTTATTCAATTCTGCTTCTCGCTGCGATAGACTTCCTTCCCCGCAACGAAGGTATTCTTCACTTCAAATGTTTTGCCCAGTACCACGATGTCTGCATCGTAGCCTGCTGCCAGCCGACCTTTGTGATCGGCAAGCCCCAGGATCGTGGCCGGGGTCTGGGAAGCCATTTCCACGGCTTCCGGCAATGGCACGCCACTCAGCGTCACCATGTTGCCTACTGCCCGATTGAGTGTCAAAATACTGCCCGCCAAGGTGCCATCTGCCAGCTTGGCTTCAGCGCCATGAACGTGAACTTCCTGTCCACCCAGATCGTAGGTACCTTCTCCCATGGCAGCCGCACGCATGGAATCACTGACCAGCGCGAGGCGTCCTGCCGTTTTGATCCGGTACAAAATGCTCATGACGGCCGGGTGCACATGAATTCCATCCGCAATCAGCTCCGTACTTAGCTGCTCATGGTACATTGCGGCACCTACTACACCTGGCTCGCGGTGATGCAGGCCCGTCATGGCGTTAAAGCAGTGAGTAAAGTGTCTCACGCCTGCTTCGACTGCGTCTGCCGCTTGGGCAAACGTCGCTCCGGTGTGGCCCGCCGACACGATAACCCCGCGTTCCTCGAGCCAGGCGATGGCTTCCAGCGCTTCCGGTTGCTCTGGCGCGATCGTCACGACCTTGATCAGTCCGTCTGCCAATTCATATAAATGGCGTACCGCATCCAGCTTGGGCGGCATAATATTTTCCTCTTTTTGTGCGCCTTTATAGCGCGGGTTGATCCACGGTCCTTCCAGATGGATACCTGCCACCTGCGCTCCTGGCATTCCTTCCCGGTTGTTCTGGGCGATGTTCTGCAACGCTGTTTCCAGCTGCGAATACGGTGCTGTCATCGTCGTCGCTAAAAAAGTCGTCACGCCAAAGCGAGTCAATGCGCGGGAGATCGCCTGAAGCGATTCTGGCGTTCCGTCCATCGTGTCGTGACCGTCAATCCCATGCATGTGAATGTCAATGAAACCAGGGGTGATCCACCCGTCCGTCACTTCCATCACCTGTACAGGCATGTCACCTGTGTAAGTGTCAGCAGGACCGACGAACTGAATCGTCTTGCCTTCTACGACTACCAGACCGTTTTCGATTTCCTGCGCATTTGCAATGACCGTCCCTTTTAGGGCAATCGTCTCATTCATTTCGTTTCCTCCCTAGCGCAATCCACTAACTACCCGTTCGGTTTCCTCGACCAGCTGAGCGACCAGCTCCTCTGCACGCAATCCCCGACTGAGGGAAGCAGCCTGACCCGCCCACATGGACAAGAACTCCGTCCGGTTCTGCTTGGCGGCTGCAGTCCGAATGTCGCGTGTCAACGCATTTTGCACCGGATAGGGTGGCAGCTCGCTGTCATGCGGAGCCAGCAGGGTCATAAATTCGTTTTCAATTCCTCTCGCCGCTTTGCCGGAAAAGGCTCGTGTAATGACGGTCGCCTCATCACTCGTTTCGCGTACGGCACGTTTGTACTCAGGATGGGCTCCGCTCTCCACGCACGTCAAGAAGGCTGTCCCCAACTGAACGGCCTGTGCCCCTAGAGCAAATGCTGCTGCTATCCCTCTGCCGTCCATGATTCCCCCAGCGGCAATCACCGGGATGTTCACGCGATCGACGATTTGTGGGACCAATGCCATCGTACCCACGAGATTGCTGGGAGAGTCCGGCAAAAAGGAACCGCGATGCCCGCCCCCTTCGCTGCCTTGGGCCGCAATCATGTCGACACCGCTCGCTTCGAGCGCCACCGCTTCCCGGACAGTCGTAGCCGTGCCGACCACAGTCACCCCTCGTTGCTTGAGCTCTGCCATCCAGCGTGGTGCAAGCATCCCAAACGTAAAGCTAAATACTGGCACCTGCTCCTCCACGACCACAGCCATCTGTTCTTCAAATGGTTCCGAATAACGTGTCACGGCAGGCTCGGCAGGAATGCCCAATCGCTCCCGCACATCATTCATCGCTGTAGCGACTGAAGTGGCGACTGACTGCTCCCCATCGAATTCTTCGGGGATGAACAGATTGACAGCAAACGGCTTGTCAGTCAGCTCCCGAATGACGCGTATTGCTTGACGAATCTGCTCGGCGCTCATATAACCTGCACCCAGCGTGCCGAGACCACCAGCTGCAGAAACGGCTGCGACAAGCTCCGGGGTCGTCGTCCCTCCTGCCATCCCCGCTTGAATGATCGGCCATTTCACCTGTAGTCGAGACGTGATCGGGTTTGCTTTCCACATTTGCCATCCCACTCCCTCGTTAGATATCTCTACTCTGCTATTCCTTTGGACGGATCAATTCGAGAAAATGCGCCAGCACACGGGCGGTCATTCCCCAGATCACACGTCCCTCCACTTCGTAAAACAGGTGCTCAACCGTACCGGATCTCCACGGATAGCGCTTGCCGCCAGGTATCAAATGAAACGGGAAGTCTTCTTCTGGCTGCATGAACGAAGACGTCTTATGAATAGCTGGCTCCATAGCAAGCAGCGTATCCAAAGAGATAATGAACACCTCTCCCACTTCGTCCGGATTGGGCTGCATGTCAACGATGCCTTCCAGATAACCTACGTACGGAAAAATGCTCCCTCTGCCCGGGCCTAACAAAATGTCCAGATCCCCGATATACTGAATGCGATCCAGCGGTAGCCCCAGTTCTTCACTCGTTTCACGGCGAGCCGTAGCCCACCGCGATTCGTCGCTTTCCTCCGTCCGTCCTCCTGGAAAACAGACTTCGTTCGCTTGTCGTCGCATCGTGCTCGCGCGTTTTTCAAACAAAATCCCCAGACGCCCATCTTCCATATGGACTAACGGCAACAAGACGCTGAATAAACCATATCGCTCATCACCCATGATGCCGGGCTCACGCTCACGGAACAAATTCTTGATACGAGCGACCGCGGGATCGGCATACGCTGCGTCCGCTGGCTTATGTATTTGGGAAAGCTCAATCAGATTGCCGTCCGGATCACGCAAGTAAACCGAGAGAATCGGCCCAGTCGCTCCTGTTCTCTGGACAGGTCCTTCTATGATTTCAACTCCGCAAGACTCGACATGCTGAACGACCTGCTCCAGTGGGACCGATGTGAGAAAACAAAGATCTGCTGAACCAGGGACAGGATTCTGCGCCTTTGGCTCGAATTCATGCCCCGCCTGATGCAAGTTGATTTTTTGTTGGCCGTACTGCAACGCCCATCTGCCATTGCCAAAGGTGACTGCCTTCATTTTGAGAACTTGCTCGTAAAATCGACAGGTCGCCTCTATGTCCTGAACCGTCAGGACAAAATGGTCCAGTCTGTCAATCATGTGCATCTCTCCTAGCGTATCCCATTCTTCCTACTGACTCTATTATAGCAAAGTCTCGTGCCTTGCCCCAACGGAGCCACACTTTCTTGGTCGAGAGAAGAAAAACACGGGAAATGCACCCGCTTCCTTTTTTGCACTAGGTCAGACTGTAGTGGAGGAGAGGAAAAAGACCAGCCGTCTCCCCCATAGGAAACTACTGGTCTGTTCAAGTTTACTCGGCAACGAGCCACGTGACGTTATGGGCATTCAACTCTTTGTTCCAGTCGTCTGGAGGTGTCGCGTCACTGATGACGATGTCGATTTCCTTTAGCTCCGCCACCTTGCATAGCGTGCTGATCCCGATCTTGGAGTGGTCTGCCATGATGATGCTCTCGTTGGCATTTTCAATAAAGCGTCTTGCCAGTACGGCGCGCTCCGGATCATAGCACGTAATCCCTTTATGGATGAGCAGACCATCCACGGAGAGAAACGCCTTGTCCACGAAAAAGTCTTTCATCATGTGTTCTGCAAAAGATCCGCCCACCCGGTGATGCTTGGCGTTCACCTTGCCACCCAGGAAGTAGATCTCGGCAGAAAGCAATCCGCCGTTCTGGTGTTCAATCAGCATGTTGAGCGCCGTGATGGAGCTGGTCAGGATCGTCAAATCTTTTTTGGTGGACAAATAGTTGATCATCTGCAAAGGCGTCGTTCCCTCATCAATGACGATCGTGTCGTTATCTTGCACCAATTCAGCGGCTGCTCGGCCGATCCGTTTTTTCTCCTCGGCACGCATGACTTCCCGGCTCAGATGGGACGGTTCAGAACGCTCCAGATTCAGCTTGACCGCTCCACCGTATACGCGCTTCAGCTTTTTCTCCTGCTCCAGCTCTTCCAAATATCTGCGGATCGACTCAGATGAAACCTGCAGCTTTTCCACCAATTCATTGGTCCGTACCTTGCCGTTTGCGTTCACCAATTGCAAAATGATCTGCTTACGCTCTTCTCCGAACAACGACACGCTTTTTGTCCCCCTATGATTGTACTGCCAGTTCTTTGATCTCAGCGATATCCTCGTGAATCAAGATCTGGCGCTTCGCTAATTCAGAAAAAATGACAGCCGGGTCAAATGCCTCTTCCGGCGTGATGACTCCCGTGGTTTTTACCGCACCTTTGGCAATCAACTCTGTTGCAATCGCCATTGGAATACCTACATTCCGCGTATAGGCGCGCAGCTTTTCCCAACCCTCGACAGAGCCGTCAGAGGCAGGATGCGTGTGGTACAGTAAATGACGCACTTTGCGGCCGTCCCGCACACCTGTCACCTCAATATGAAGTGAATAGCCATACAATTCCGTTTCTTTTCCCTCAGTAGAATTGTAGAGGAATTGAGAGATACAATCAAGGATTCCAATCTCCGTTTCACCCACAGTGATCTTGTCATTGCGCAGGAAACCGTAATCGTAGAGTGACTTTACCAGTTCCATGTTCTTTTGCGGCCAAGTTCCCCGCACTTCAATCAGCTTGACGCCTTTGGCAGACAGTGCTTGAGCCAATGTTCTCGTCTCCGCATGGGGAATGATGTACTGAACCGTTTTGCCATAGGGAGCTGGGAGGTCGATTTCGCGTGGGCGAGCAAATGGCGGCACCTGGATGAATTCACCGTTTTCATAGACGATTCGTCCCGGTAGATTCGGGTCGTACTCATAAGTCGTCGTCTCGGTGATCGATTTGGAAAAGGCGATCGGGCGGAACGAACCATGACTCACCCGCACCGCGTCTACTTCATCCAACTGGTTGGCTGCGTGCATCGCCATCATTTGCGTCAGACCAGGAGTCATCCCGAAGCCAGGCAAGCAAGTCTTTCCGTTTTCGCGGAAGATCGCATCGGAAGCATTTTCTTCCCCAAATCCGTTCAAGTTGATGCCGTGGCAACCTGCTTCTGCGATCGCTGCTGTAGTGAGTCCGTTTAGCGTAATCGTCGTTCCGTCCATGACGATATCGTAGCCGCGCAACTTTCGAACGGTATCCGCATGGTCGCGTACATTCACATAGACAAAATCTACCCGCGGATCGTTTAGCCAAGCGACGACCTTGCGCCCTTCCTCCTCGTTGAAATCCCCGATCGTGATCTGCTCAAAGTCGGAATGCTGGACCAGATCCAGCACCGCTTCCCGACAAATGTTCCCTGCGCCACCCAAGCAAAATACTTTCATGTTAGAATCCTCCCCATATACAAACTGCCGCAAAACAGCTTTGTGTTGGTTTTCATGTTTTTCCTTGGTTTTTTGTCTAAAAAAAGAGGTCTATCGCTGCCAGAATCGGTTTTCTTCCACTGCTGTCAGCAAGCGCTCCATGTCTTCCGGGTATACCTCGCCAATGTTTCCGATACGGAAGGTGTCCGCTTGTGAAATCTTGCCTGGGTAAATGACGAAGCCCGCTTTTTTCAACCGTTCATACAAGGCTTGAAAGGAGAACGCTTCGCTATCCGGATAGTAGATCGACGTGATGAATGGGGATTGGAATTGTTTGGGCAACAGAATGTGAAGTCCGAGCCGTTCCAGTCCTTCTGACAGGATCTGCTGATTACGCTTGTATCGCTCGTATCGCTTTTCCACTCCACCCTCTTCTTCCAGTTCGACCAATGCCTGATAAAAAGCTCGCACTACATGGGTCGGAGAGGTGTAACGCCATTTTCCGTTATGCTCCTCCATCGTCTCCCATTGATTGTACAGATCGAGCGAAAGCGTGCGTGCGCGGCCTTTACATGCTAGCAATTCCGTCGTTTTGGCGATGACAAACCCAAATCCGGGAACGCCTTGGATGCATTTGTTGGCACTGGAAATCAGGTAGTCAATGTGCAGTTCAGCGATTTCCATCGGAACGCCTCCGAAGCTGCTCATAGCATCCACGATAAAGGTCTTGCCAAAGCGCTTCGCTACCTCGCCAATATCTGCAATTGGATTCAGCATGCCCGTAGTCGTTTCGGAATGAACGACTGCGATGTGGGTGATCGTCGAATCTTTTTCCAACAGTTGTTGCACAGGGGCAGCTGCTACCGGTGTGACTTCCCCGAAATCGATCACTTCTGTCTCGATGCCATGAACGCGTGCCATCTGCACCATCCGATCGCCATAGGCTCCATTGGTCAGGACGAGCAGCTTGCCATTTACCGGAATGACACTGCTCAATACGGCTTCCACACTAAAAGTGCCGCTGCCTTGCATCAGTACGGCTGTATATTCCTCAAAACGAGTCGTCGCCAGTCGAACCAGCTTTCCTCTGATTGCCTGTACCAGCTCGTTGTAATCTCGATCCCATGTGCACCAGTCGCGCAGCATCGCCTCCCGCACCGCCGGAGATGTCGTCAGTGGCCCTGGCGTCAGCAGCAAATACGGATTGTCCGTTGTGGTTTGGTTTGCCATTTGTCCCATTCCTTTCGATTCCGTGTGGGGGTGCTCGTTGATCAAGGCTGTTCTCCTGCTGCTATGCGGTTGTTGAGTTTGGCCAATACTTCATCGAGGCTGCCGATTTCATCGATTACGTAGTGAGCGCCCGCATCCAGCAATCGCTCTGTTGCACGGGCGAGCTTTTCCTCCAACACTTCCTCTGGCAGTTGCTGTACTTCCACCTGGGATAGTCCCAGCTCGCTTCCGCCTTTCAATACGCCTACCGTCCACATTCCCGCATTCCGGCCTTCTTTCATGTCGCTCGTGGTGTCCCCTACCTTCACCATGGCGCTCATCGGATAGCAGTCGAGCAGCATCGCATTTTGATAGCACATCCACGGAGAAGGTCGCCCTGCTGGCACTTCGCTC
>JARDZO010000349.1 GCA_029240815.1 Brevibacillus sp. | reverse complement strand
ACCACACACAGCCCAGATCAGAAACTGCGTCATGCCCGGACGATGATTCGCAACGTATCTACGTGCCCGTTCTGCCGCCACTGCCTGATCGACGGAATAACTCCCTGTCCAGCGTAATTGGGAAGCTTCCTGACGACCCTCAGCACCTCCTCTAGCGATTGTAGAACGGCTGGGCACCAGTAAATACGGTGTGCAGCACTTACTCCGTCCCATTCCCAAACAAACCGTACAGTAAGCACACCCTTGCCCACATGTATGGCAAATGGTTAGCTCTATGTCCTTTCGCTTGCTACCGCATCTGTCGCAAATTAGGTCCAGTCGGTGCTTCCACCAGCCTTTTTTCACGGAGACACGCACTCCCGGCCGCCAATCAGCTGATTCTGCCAGCACCATTCTCTGCAAGATCGGTGTCAAATCAGGAATGGACACATCTCGCTTCATCAATAATGTCTCTACCTCTTCCCACAGAAGAGCACGACCTTCGAGGAGGGAACTGATCAACACATTTTCATGAGCCCCTAATCCCTCTGCCAAGCCCGTGCCAACGCCCCGCCTATCCCTCTGACGTACTGTAACGGACCGTTCTTCGACCACCCAATCAAACCACTCCCGCTGCAATGGCTTTTCTCCCACCATTTCACGACCGTACAACGCAGCCGTCTCTCGCACAGTCGAAACGGCCAGCTCCCTTAATTCCGCCAGTCCTTCCTCGCTCATCGCCTTTTGGCTCTCCTGCCTATCCGCCAAACGGGCATTAACGACCTCCCGCAGCGAAAAGGCAAGGGCAAGTGACGGGCTCTTTCCGATCACATGCAATTGGCATCCCTCCCGCTCCTGCCAAAACAATTGATCCACAGAAAAACAAGGTGTGACATACGCCTGAGCCGATCGAATGGACTCGCTCCCCACTTTGATATAGAGCAAATACTCACGCACACGGCTTCCCTCCCAATCGATTCTTGTTGCCCTCAGTGTGCAAAAAGAAAGAGAGGTAGCGCAAATATTTCAGGCTTTCTTAAAAAGAAAAAAGAGCGCTGAATGCGCTCTTACGTTTTCTGCACGTTTGTTTCTTGCCGCAAATCGATGATGATGTCCGTCTCGGAAGACCCCTCCTGCTCATCGTCAAGCAAATAGAAGGAGTAAGGATAGCGTCCATACGTGCTGCTAATCCTTTTGGTCTCATCCGTAGAACCTAAATCAATCAAAGAGATGCGGATAGGCTTGCCATTCCAATAAGAACGGAACAATAGTCGTCGAATGACTCGTTCCAGTACTTGTTCGGAATCCCGTACCAATAACCGATAATGCTCAAGCGGGGGCTCATTGCTGCTACTCATCCGATCAGCCCATTTGTCAGCAAGCATCACGAGTAAAGAGGAGCAGCCATATGCCGCCAACAACCAAACAACCAGTTCTTCCATCACGGTCATACCTCCTCTAGTAACAAGGTATGCCGGATAGCTTGGCCACGGTGCAGTTCTGCTGTTTTCCTACAGCTTCACCCAACCATTTTTAATGGAGATGACAACTGCCTGCGTACGGTCTTGTACACTCAGCTTTTGCAAAATGCTGCTGACATGATTTTTTACGGTTTTCTCACTGATGAACAAGAATTCGCCGATAGCACGATTGCTCTTTCCTTCTGCCATCAGCTGCAGTACTTCCCGCTCACGGCGCGTCAACGATTCAATCACCTTAGGATCAATCGTCTGCGAATCATCAATCGAAAAGCTGCGCTCTGCAGCGCCCTCTTGCTCGCTCAGACGACGGAATTCCTCGATCAGCTTGCCTGTTACTTTGGGATGGATATAGGCGCCACCACTCGCTACGACACGAACAGCATCAACCAGATCGCTCGTTCCCATCTCTTTGAGCAAGTAGCCGGATGCACCAGAGCGCAGCGTACGGTACACGTATCCCTCGTCGTCATGAATGGAGAGCATAATCACACGGGTGTTCGGACTCGCGGTAATCACATTTTCTGCAGCGGAGACACCATTGATGTGCGGCATGTTGATGTCCATCAACAAAACGTCTGGCTTGTGTTCTTCGGCCAACAGCGCTGCCTCTCCTCCATCCGCACCTTCTCCTACGACTTTGAAGTCCTCTTCCATTTCTAAAATACGCTTTACACCTTCACGGAACAATTGATGGTCGTCCACAATGACGATGCGGAGTTCTTGCTGTCTCTTATCCATGATTCATCCCCCTGTACTTGTTCTATGTTTTTTCACATTTTTAGCGGTATTTGGAAAATAACCTTCGTTCCATCGCCTGGAGCCGATTGCAGATCCACGGATCCCTCCAGCAGCTGGACGCGTTCTTTCATACCCAGTAAACCGAATGAACCTCCATTGGCCAAACGCTTCTCCAGATCAAACCCGACGCCGTCGTCTTTTACCACGAGACTTAATGAATCCTGGACAAACTCCAGCTTCACTTGTACGGAATTGGCCCGCGCGTGCTTCTCTACATTGTTCAGGCATTCCTGGACCAATCGGAAAATGGCAGCCTTCACCGAACTGCGCAGCGGCGGTTCCACACCAAATACTACCAGATCAATGGAAGACTCGATACGTTCTTCGCATGTTTGTATGTATTTTTGCAGGGTTGGTACCAGTCCCAGATCGTCCAATGCCATCGGGCGCAGGTCAAAAATGATTCTTCTCACGTCGGACAAGCTCATACGAACCATTTCTTTCAACTCATGCAATTCCATTTGCGCTTCCAGAATGCGCTCATTTTTCAGCATTCTTTCGACGATCTCCGAGCGCAACACCACATTGGCCATCGACTGCGCCGGACCATCGTGGATTTCCCGCGCTACACGTTTGCGTTCTTCTTCTTGAGCCTGAATGACCTTTAGCCCCATTAATTGATGCTGCTTGGCAGACTCCAGCGCCTCTCCGATCTTGCTCAAATCGCCAGTCAAATACCCCAACACAACACCCATTTGCGACACCAGCTTTTCCGCTCGATCGATCGTCACTTCCAGCGTACGCAGTTGGCGCTCCAGATCGTTCCGTCTGCGCTTTAAGTTATTTTCCCGCTCCCGATAAATCGATAGCTCGACCTGGATTCGACTCGCTTCCTCATATGCGATCCGGATATCCTCCTCCGTGTACATATGGAAATTTCGGCTCACCAACACCAATCGATTACGAGTCTTGCGGTACGCTAATTCCAGCGCATCTACCTTTTGAATCACTTTTGAAATTTCCTGACGCAGTTCATGTAAATCCAGTTTGAGTGAGTTTCCTTGTTGTCTTGCATTTTCTGCTATATCAAATATTTGGGTTTTACTTGTCTCCACTGTTTCAATTGTTCGTTTAATAACTCCATCAAGCATGCTAATGTCAATCGCCTTGTTCATGATTGCTCTCCTTCAAACTCATTTTTCGCTTTCGTGAACAGCTGATGGAGGCTCTTTACATCCACATCTCTCACTCCCACATCAAACCTGGGAATGGCAAACGGATTCGTTCCACTTTTCACGGCTCCTGGAGTGGACGTAAATACATAGCGGTAACCGGCTTGCTGGGCAGTCTCCCTTACGATGTGACTGGTGTAACCATATGGCAGTGAAATCGTTTCTACTTGATGATCTGTCCATTCGCCAAGACCGACTCGGGACATGCTGAAGTCCACGTATAGACGATCCCTGTATTCCTGCTCGACTTCCAATCGTTGCAGATCCTCTCGGTATACAGGAGCCGTCTCAGGACCCAGCTCTCCCCATACATTTTGCTCTTGCTTGTCATGGAGACTGTACGTGTGAGATCCAAAAGCAGCCAGTCCTGAACCTTGCATTTCTTTTACCTGTTGTCGAGTAAGCGGTGTTGTCATGTTTTCCCGTGTTCGATCCGCAGAATCACGCAATCGGTCAGCAATCACAAAATTGACGGAGGGATAGCCGTAGCTCATAAGGATCGGGAATGCTTGTGTGTAATAACTCTCGTAACCGTCATCAAAAGTAATCAATACAGCGTTGTCAGTGGTAAGATCGCCGGTTTCCATAAATCGTACAAACTCATCCAACGATATCGGATTTAATCCATTCTCATGCAAAAAGGACATATGCCCGGCAAACTGTTCGGGCGCGATCGCATAGAGCTGATCGGATCGCTTTGCTACGTGGTGATACGATAATACAACCACAAAATGTCTATACCATAGTTTCGGTTTTATTGTTGCTTTTTTTAAGGGCGTGACGTTTGGCTCAGCATTCTGCTCTACGCTTATGCTCTTAGACGTATCAACATGGGGAAAAGGTTGCACTTCTGGGACATTCTTTTTTTCTTCAGACGCTTTCCCCATGATTCCAGCAGTCACAATGATGAATAAAAAGGTTACAAATACAAAAAGGAAGAGCCTCTTGTTCGGCAAAAAAACCCCTCCTTACTTCCCCATAAGAAGATTCGACATAGTCCTACAAAATCCTTTGTATGCTCTTCCCCAATAAATGGACAAAGTATTCATCAAAAAAAGAGCCTAGCATGTAAACTAGGCTCTTTCAACTGCTATTTCTTATTTCCCCAGTGCAGCAGCATCTTGTTTCAGCGAGTCTGCTTTGTCCGTTTGCTCCCAAGGAACATTCAGGTCGTTACGGCCAAAGTGACCATAAGCTGCCGTTTGCTTGTAAATCGGACGACGCAGGTCCAGTTGTTTAATGATACCAGCAGGACGAAGGTCGAAGTGCTTGCGAACCAGTTTCACGAGATCTTCTTCGGAAACCGTTCCTGTGCCAAATGTATCCACTGCGATGGAAACAGGTTGTGCTACCCCAATTGCATATGCCACTTGGACTTCGCATTTGTCAGCCAGACCTGCAGCCACGATATTTTTCGCTACATAACGAGCTGCGTAAGCGCCGGAACGGTCAACTTTGGTTGGATCTTTTCCGGAGAACGCACCGCCGCCATG
>JARDZO010000096.1 GCA_029240815.1 Brevibacillus sp. | reverse complement strand
CTCAGCAAAAAGCTGAATATTACCAAGCGCACCATTCGTTACATTCTAAATGAAAAGGGATCAGGCAGCAGCTTTAGCTGACCCTCATCAGGAGGCATTTTCTCGTGGGCTATTCCAATCAACGCTTGTCTGTTTCGTCATTGAAAAGCATACCGGCCGACTTTTCTGTTTCTGCTCTCATCGTAGGCTTGATTGCCACCATGGTTTCTTACGCTGGGCCACTATTAATCGTATTTCAGGCTGCCAAAGCAGCGAATTTGAGTGAAGCCCTGCTCTCTTCCTGGATCTGGGCTATTTCCATCGGCAGCGGTCTGACGGCTATCGTTCTCAGCATCCGTTATCGGACACCAATCATTACGGCGTGGTCGACTCCAGGTGCGGTCCTGTTGGTCACGAGCCTGTCCGTCTATCCTTTCGGTGATGCGATCGGAGCCTATCTCTTTTCTGCGCTAGTGATTACGCTTCTGGGAGTTTCCGGACTTTTTTCTACGATCATGAGGTACGTGCCCCCCTCGATCACGACTGCGATGCTGGCTGGAATTCTCCTTTCCTTTGGCGTGCAGGTCTTTGTTTCCATGCAGCAGCTACCGGCCCTGGCTCTGCCGATGATCATCTGTTATTTGCTGGCGAAGCGGTGGACGCCGCGATACGCTGTCGTGTTTTCTTTACTAGTCGGATTGCTCGCTGCCTTTCTCCTGAATCGCTTTGATCTCGGCGGCATCCAGGTCGCGCTCGTCGAACCGATCTTTACCATGCCTGCCTTTTCTCTCGATGCCATCATCGGACTCGGTATTCCCCTGTGCATCGTGACCATGGCATCCCAAAATGCACCAGGCATCGGCGTACTGCAGGCAGATGGTTACGATACGCCAACAAGTCCCTTGATAACAACGACAGGGATCGCTTCCCTCTTGCTCGCCCCCTTTGGCGCACACGGGATCAATCTGGCAGCGATTACGGCTGCGATCTGCACGGGAAAAGAGGCCCATCCCGATCCTGCCAAGCGTTATATCGCCGGGATCGCATGCGGTGCCTTTTACCTCATGTTTAGCATGTTTGGCGCTACCATCGTTTCGGTGTTTTCTGCTTTCCCCAAGGAGCTGATCGCGGTCATCGCAGGACTGGCGTTGTTCGCTTCGCTCAGTTCCAGTCTGGCGGCGGCGATGAGTGATGCGGCGAAAAGGGAAAGTGCACTCATTACCTTTCTTGTCACGATTTCCGGTATTTCCATCGGCGGAATAGGTGCTGCGTTTTGGGGTCTGGTCGCCGGGGTGATTACCAATTTGGTGCTTACAGGGGATGTTCGGAGATGGGGTGCTGGGAAAAGGAAGCAGGCTTCCTAGGAAGAGATGCTTTGATCAAAACCGGACGGTATCCGGCATCTTCGTCGGAGTCTTTGCTAGCATCCCCCCTTATGCGGTTCTAGGTTTTCTCTGTACGGGGCAGGGCCCTTTACTAGATGCGGTCAGGATTGGAGTGATGATCCTCTTTGCTGAGCGATTAATTCTTTATTTCATAAGTTGGAGCTTTGTCAGAACGGGAATAGATGGCTGGTCACTGGACGACCTCACGACTGCAGCATGGCTCGGCCAAAAAAGAAAAAAACCTTCCAGCCCTCTATTCAAAACAAATAGAGATTCTGAAAGACTCGTATGCTGGGTTTCCTAGAGGCCCTTTTCCTTCGCGTAGTTCCCCCAGTGTGGGCGGTTCCCATCCCGGTCGGTAAAAGGAAACTCCTCAGACAATCCCCATGTGCTAAACGCTTTCCCTGACTTTTGCGCAATGAGTGGGTCGGTTGCAAGCGCGACTACAGCTCTACCAATATAGGTGGGGGTCTCCGACATGATGAAATGCGGTTCTTTTTGGGTCGCATCTTTCCATGTCGCTTCGGTCACGCCAAAGTGATCCAGCATCTCTTCGGAGCGCAAGAAGCCCGGTGTCAAAGCAAGTGCGGTAATCCCGTGCGGACGCAAATCCTCGGCCATTGCCTGTGCCAAATGGATGGCAGAGATTTTCGCGAGACTGTAATACAGATTGCCTCGGTATCGATAGTCAATCCCGTCTGTGATCTCAATGATCAGCCCGCCTTTTTGCTCGACCATAAGCGGTGCTGCATAGTAACTTGTGATCAGGTGTGTGTGAATCGCCCGCTCTTGCATGAGCAGTCCTTTCTCCAGAGTATGCTCCCAAAACGGCTTACCCCACTCCGTCAGTGATTCTCCTCCCCAAATATCGTTGACCAAAAAATCCAGCTGTCCGTTTTGTTCAGCCCCTATCCGGGCGAACAAGGCCTTTACCTCTTCTTCCTGTGTATGATCCACACGCACCGCGATTCCCTCTCCGCCTGCTGCCGTAACCATTTCAGCCGTTTCATCAATGGTCTCACGCCTACCCAGGTCAGATTGATTTCCCCTCACGCTTCGCCCTGTCACGTAAACGGTCGCCCCCGCTTCCCCGAGCATGACAGCGATCCCGCGACCCGCTCCTCGAGTACCGCCGGCTACCACTGCCACTTTTCCTTGTAAAGGCTTCATCATCTCCGCCACTCCTTTTGAATCTGAAATGTACCTTACTTCCAAAGTGTACAGCTCCCAATATGACAACAACTGTCATGTTTGCTACGATACAATGTAGAAGGATAAGGAAAGGGAGGTGTGCTTTCATGCGGGCAGATCGATTGGTCTCGATTTTATTGTTGCTGCAAAACCATGGACGGATGACAGCAAAGGAACTGGCGGAAAAACTGGAAGTATCCGAACGGACGATTCACCGCGACATGGAGGCCCTCAGCATGGCGGGAATACCGGTCTATGCAGAACGTGGGACGAATGGCGGATGGGCTCTGGCAGAAGGGTATCGCACGGACCTGACGGGCTTGAAGGCTAGCGAGTTGCAGTCGTTGCTGATCGTTTCACCGACTATGCAATTGAACGACCTCGGTATGCGTGATAGCTTTGAAGCGGCTTGGCAAAAGCTTTTGGCAGCCTCTCCTGCGGCGACCAGACAGAATGCGGAGCACGTCCGGCAGCGCATCCATATTGACGGTGCAGGCTGGCATCAGTCCACGGAGTCGTTTCCATGCCTGTCTACCGTGCAGGATGCCATCTGGCGGGAACGCGCCCTCTTTATCCGCTATCAAAGAGGAGACGCTTCGGTCGAAAGAATCGTTCATCCGTTGGGACTGGTGGCAAAGCGTAGTACGTGGTACTTTGTCGCGCAAGTAGAGAACGACATGCGCACCTACCGGATTTCACGTTTGACCGAGGCGCGGATGCTGGAAGATTCCTTTGTCCGCCCAGAGAGTTTTGATCTCGCCAGCTATTGGGAGCAGTCGACAGCCGACTTTCAAGCGAATCTGCCACGCTATCCGGCTCAGATCCTCGTAACGGAACCTTTGCTCGCTCGACTCCAGCAGGAGAGATACCTCCAAATAAAATCCACCCATCCCGTAGATAGCGAATGGGTGGAAGCTCATGTGCAGTTTCATACGCTGGAATCCGCTTGTGAAATGGTGCTCGGCTACGGTACTCTGGTGCAGGTAATACAGCCTCAGGAGCTGCGTTCAAAAGTAATTGCCGAAGCGACATCCATTCTTCGCCTGTACCAAAGGATCGATGAATAAGAGAAGCGCGACTTACCCGAGGTTCGTGGCCGTCGTTTCACGCGTCTCTTTTCCGACCGCTAGCAAAACGAGCGTGCCTACCAACAGAACAGCGGTAAACATGCTGAAAATAAACGTATAGCTGTAATGCAGTGCAGAATAATGCCCGACCAGATAAGGGGCAATGATACTGCCGATCCTGCCAACACCAGAGGCAAAACCAGATCCGGTGGCACGCAGAGGAGTTGGATAATTTTCAGGCGTATAAGCGTACAACGCGCCCCAAGCTCCAAGATTAAAGAAGGAAAGCAAAGCTCCGGTCAACAGGAGACCACTCGTTTCGGTGCTGCTGCCAAACGCGAACGCCATCACACCTGTCATGAACAAAAACGTCGCCAGCGTCTGCTTTCTCCCCCATTTTTCCACCAGATAGGCTGCGGTGAAGTAGCCCGGAAGCTGGGCGAGCGTCATGATCAAAACGTACTGAAAGCTCTTGATCATCGTAAAGCCTTTGTCGACCAGCACAGACGGCATCCAGAGAAACATGCCGTAATAGGAGAAGGTAATGGCAAACCAGACGACCCACAGCGTAATGGTCTCTCGCTTGTGAGAGGTTAACAGTTCTTTTAACGGAACACGTTCGTCACGCTGCTGAAACTTCGGCGATTCGGGTACGTTACGACGGATAAACCAGGCATACACCATCGGCAATGCTCCAATCACGACAGCGATCCGCCAGCCATAAACCGGAATTATGAAATACGAGATGACGGCGGCCAGGATCCACCCTACAGCCCAAAAGCTCTCCAGCAGCACTACCGTGCGTCCCCGTTTTTCAGGAGGAGCGAACTCGTTGACCAGTGTAGACGCTACGGGCAATTCCGCTCCGAGACCCAAACCAATGAGGAGACGAAAGAAAAGCATGATCGCAAATCCTGTGGCAAACGCACTGGCCAGGCTCGCTGCCCCGAACAGCAGCAGCGTCAGCATGAAGACAGGTTTGCGGCCGATCCGATCTGCCAAATACCCGCCGGCGAATGCTCCCAGTGCCATTCCAATCGTATTGCTGGTTCCGAGCAGGCCTGCCTGTTCTCCCGTCAATCCCCATTCCTGCCGAAGTGCTACCATGATAAAGGATAAGAGTGCTACATCCATCGCATCGAACATCCAACCGAAACCAGATGCCCAAAATACTTTCTTGTAGGTCGCAGACATTTTGTATTCCCTGCTTTCTTTAACGTATAGGAATTTATAAGCGCGATCGCTTATGGATTCCGGAGCGCATGGAAACATTCCGCTAAAACGCGGTCGCTCCACCATGAACAGGCCTCGGTAGAGGTTTTCTTATTTCCTTTATTCCTCGCTACATCATTTCGGTAGTTTTTCCCAATTCCTTATCGTGCATTCGCTACTGCAATAGCGTCGATCTCGATGAGAAACGCCTCGTTGATCAGCTTTCGTATTTCTACCGCAGAGCTGGCTGGCGGATTCTCTGTATTCACGTAGGCATCGCGAACATCCCGCACGGTTTGCATCTGAGTGATGTCCGTGACAAAAAAGGTCAGCTTCACCACATCGTCAAAGCTCGCTCCCACTGCTTCTAATGCGGCTTTTATATTTTCAAAGACTTGCTTCGTCTGTGCCGCAAGGTCTCCCTCTCCCACGATTTGTCCTTCCTTGTTCAAAGGCACTTGTCCAGAAATATAGATCGTCCTGCCACCAATCGCTTCTACTACATGTGAATAGCCGAATGACTTTGGCATCGTCTCCGGATTGATAAAGGCGACTTGCTTTTCGTTAGGCATGAGCTTTACCTCCTCTTTTCGTGCCTATTTTGGCAACAGGGATTAATTACACATCCACAGCTGGAATCCTTCCCGTGGAACTGCAACTACTTGTGGGGAAGAAGCCTGTTTCCATGCTCCGCTCCGGGCTACGTCCTGCCAGGGAGTGTTGACTGTCCGCTTCGCCATGAACCCGAGGGAATCGCAAAACGGCGCGCAGCTACGACGGTTATTCATAGATAGCGATTCTTTGCCTCGTGATCATGGCTACGCTGAGTGGGACTCCACAGTCGCTCCGCCTGGAAACAGTCTTCTCTCGTCGCGTAGGTAAAAAGATTACCCCTTCGGCAAACTTAAAAAGAAAGCCCGATCAGAACTGGGCTTTCACTACATTTCACTAAATTTCACTACATCTCACTACATCTCACTACATCTCACTTGCATTCCGTCTTCCTTTAGTTCGCAGTGTTTGCGACTTTGCTGCGTTCCACCTGCCAGATCAACTCGCCTACCAGCTGGCCCACCGAATCTTGCAACCGCAGTGCGGCTTCTTCTTCCAGCTCGCTCGTGCCGTCCTCTCTTTTTTTCACCAGTGAATCCAGAATAAAGGCGCCAGCCAACACATGTCTCGCTCCCAGAGCGGACAAGACGGGCTTGAGGGCATAATCGATTGCCAACAGATGCGCGATCGTACCTCCGATGGCTATGGGCAATACGAGCTTGTTTTCCAACCCCTTTTGCGGCAACAGGTCCAAATACGCTTTCAGTGCACCGGAATAAGCTGCTTTGTAGATGGGGGTTGCGATCACAACCGCATCTGCTTGTGCAATCAGCTCGTTTGCCTGCACGATGGCAGGACTGTCGAAGCGGACGTGCAGCAAATCTTCAGCGGGCAAGTCGCGCACATGAAGCCAGTCAGCCTGATGTCCAGCTTCCTGCAGCAAACGATCTGCGTGTGCCAGTACGCTGTCCAGCCGGGAGCCTTTATAAGGACTCCCTGATAAAATCACGAGTTTTGCCATGTCTTGTTCTCTCCTTTTCTATTTCGCCAGCAGTTGTGCTCCTGCTTGGCGGGTAATGCGGTGAATTTCCTGAAGCTCCTCTGCATGTAGCCGTTCGTCGATGTAACGCAATGACTCGGTCACATGTTCGGGACGAGAAGCACCTAAAATGGCAGAAGTCACCGCGGAATTGCTCAACACCCAGGCAAGCGCCAGCTGTGGCAATGTCCAGCCGCGTTGTTTTGCCAATGGCTTGAGCCCCTCGACAATATGAAAATGCCGTTCTTGTTCCAGCAGGGCGAGCAATCGCTGTTCACCTGCCGCTCCTCTGCTGCCCTGTGGCAGAGCTTCCCCCTGACGGTACTTTCCGGTCAACAGTCCTCTCCCCAACGGGCTGTACACAATCACTCCGACGGACTCCGACTCTGCAAAGGGTAGCAGCTCCTGCTCGATGTGGCGCGAAAGGATGCTGTACTCCGGCTGAATGCTTTCAAAGCGGTGCAGCTGGAGCCGATCGCTAATCCCATGCGCTTTGGCAAGCTGCCATGCCGCGAAATTGGAAGCGCCGAGATAGCGGACTTTGCCTTGATGGACCAGGTCGTCCAAGGCTCGCAACGTTTCCTCCAGCGGGGTATTCGGATCAAAGCGATGAACCTGATACAGATCGATGTGATCGGTGCGCAATCTTCTCAGGCTGTTCTCGACGGCACGGATGATGTGAAATCTGCTCAATCCAGCGTCATTGACTCCATTGCCGACTCGACCGTTCACCTTGGTCGCCAACACGATCTGGTCCCGTTTGCCCTGCAAGAGCCTGCCCAAAATTTCTTCTGATTCACCGGTCAACAGCGGATTGCTCTGATCCATACCTCTGCCGTAGACATCTGCCGTATCAATCAGATTGATTCCTGCATCCAGTGCCGCATCGAGCACTTCACCTGATTCCTTTTCTCCGATCCAGCGTCCGAACGCCATCGTGCCCAGACTGACTTCTGACACCTTCAAGCCCGTTCTTCCCAGCCTTTGATACCGCATCCCTATCGCCCCTCCCTTTCGTATCCATGTTCTTCCTATCTATTCCAGTTTCGGGTTTCATTCGGCGAATCCCTGCCAGCTTCGTTCTATATGCCTGTATTAGCCGCTGTAGTTATCCCATCCCGCCATTTCCATTTGCTGAATTGAAGCACTCTGGCAACTTTAAATACTTGGCATCGACATTGCGTATCCAGGAATGTATTCACATAGAGCAGAAAAAATGACAGAAAAAGTATAAATAGTTTATAAGACATATAAACATTTGGTTAATACTACCTACCAAAACTTGACAATGAATTTCTAGTAGTATAAAATTTTACAGAATCCGACATATCTTTACATTTTTCGAAACTAGATGACAAAAGCAAAACCATCTAAAGGTGGTGACGCAAAACCACGGGTCTAAAGTCGTAGACTATGATAGCCGGGTTGCCATACATCCGAGGCGAATGTGTTGATGTTGGTGACTTGGGTTGTTCCATTTCTTGGGATGACTCTTTTTTTTAGTTCATCTGATAGGAGGACGTTATCTAAAAGAGAGAACAGAGAGAAAAGTATTGGGGAACAGATTTACACACAAAAATAGAGAGAGAAAGAAAAAATGGTGGAGTGGGAAAATGTACAAACATGTTGATTCTACGGAGACCTTGGCATTGTTCCATAAAATTAAGGAAGTCGTTTGGAGTTCTATGGGTTTCGAAATGGAGTATGCCAAAGAAGGCTCTGATCTTTACTTACTGCTAGCAGAAGATGGAGAAGCTGGAGGAACTTTTGAGTTTACGCCTTATTCGAAATCAAATTCGTTTATCCATTCGTTGTTTCAAGAAGTCATCCAGGACGATATGAAGGTGATGGAGGTAGACAGTCTCGCTGTGCTTCCCCACTATCGTGGACAACTCGGTCGAAAAGGAATCTGCCTGATGATCGATTACGCCGAAAAACATGGATATACGCACGCAGTCGGCATTGCAGATCCGACTTTTTTTCGATCAATGAACCAGAAATACAGTATTCGCACGACACAAATCAATGAAAAGATCTTTTACAAAGGCGCCGATGCCATTCCGACGCTTTTTCACCTAAAAGAAGTTTATTCGGACAAGGATAATCCCAAATATTCATGGTACATACCAAGAAAAGTCGAGGTCATGGGTTGATATGGATCTTTTACGAAGAAGGAACAACTGGGTCGTCATCGTCTTTGCAAGCATTATTACGGTCGTCCAAATCGTCAATCTGTTTGTAGGGGTTCCTCTTACCTTTGTTTTGACGGTACTGGGCATTTTGTATGTAGTTCTGGCTCCTTTTACTTACATCTCCAACCGCCCGAGCTTCCGCGAGAAGTTTGCGCCTTTCATGAAGTTTTTCAATTTTGTCGTGATCGCGATCTTCATGTTCGTGATCGTGCACTTGGATCCTCATATGATTAATATCATGACCACCATGTTTTTTGTGGCGGTAATGGGCATCTACCAAGACAAAGTCATCAACGTGCTTACCATTCTCACGACTCTGGGAATTGTTTCCTATTATTTCTTTACGCAAGGCGATGTGATTTTCCATTCTACTTCGCCTATCGATTTGATGTACTATCTGCTTACCTTCTGCTTCATTTCCGTTACCAGCATGATGCACGCCGTTTTCAATAACAAGCTGCAGCAAGAAAGTGAGTTGCAAAAACGGGAAGCGATCGAATCCAAGGAATCGCTGCAACGCGTATTGGATCAGGTCAATCGTTCCCTGAATTCCGTACAGGAATACCAGGAAAATCTCAACAAGGTTACCGATGGAGTCAATGTTCGTGCCGTTGAGACCGTCACTTCCCTGCAAGGCATTATCCAATCGTTTGGCGTGCAGACCGAGAACACGAATGAGCTCCGTAATGAAATGGCTTCTACCAATGTCCAAGTAGAAGATATGACGCGCTCCGTCACGGAAATGTATGATTATGTCGAATCTACCAAAGAAGCGACACAAGAGAGCGGCAAACGCATCGGGAATATCGGCAGTGATTTTGAACGCTTTATCACAGATATTCAAGGGACCAACAGCCTGATTCAAGAGCTGTACAAAGAAACCGAGTCCATCGAGAAAATCATTCAAACGATTTCTGATATATCCGCCCAAACCAATCTTCTCGCGCTCAATGCTACTATCGAGGCGTCCCGTGCTGGAGAACACGGCAGAGGTTTTGCCGTCGTAGCCGATGAAGTGCGCAAGCTGGCCGAATCTTCCAAGGTATCCTCGGAATCGATTGCGACACTTTTGATGACCATCCGCGAAAAAATGAAGCGGGTCTCGAATATGATTTCCGAATCGCAGGTTTCCTTTGAAAAAAATAGCGAAGGCATTCTCGAGGTTCAAGAAATGTTCTCCAATGTCGACAACTACATGCAAGATTTCGCGGAGAAAACCAAATTCCTCCAGGAGTTTATCGTCCACGTGCACAGCATGATGCAAGAGGTCGGAGCGAAAGTCGAGCTCAACGCAGATATTACGGACAAAAACAAGGAAAACCTGGAAGACGTGCTCGTTCTCGTCTCCGAACAAAAAGACGAGGTCGTCAAAGTCTCGGGCGGGTTTGAAAAAATCGAGCAACAAATCCGTGGACTGAACATCTAACCCTCCAAAATGAAAACACCCTTCGTCCAAACGTTACTGGACTGAGGGTGTTTCGTTTTTTGCAATCAGGAGCACGCCTGTTCAAGTGCCTGGAGGACTTTCTCTATCTCTGAGAGTAGTCCTTCATCCGTTATCGCACCCTCTTTACTCATTTTCAAGGTGATGTGCGGGATGATCAACGTCCCTCCATCAATGATCGCAGCATTGATCATGCGAAGCGTAAGCAACAGGGAAGCGTGCGCCTTGTCTCCACCCATAGGCGTAGGGGATGCACTAATCACAGCTGTTGGTTTGTTCATAAACACACTAGTAGATACGAGCCAGTCCAAAGCGTTTTTCAGTACACCTGGGACACCATTGCCATACTCCGGCGTACAGATCAACACGGCATCCACTTCTTGAATTAGTGACCGCAGCTCGCGAACCGGTACTGGTCCTTCATCGCTATCGATGTCCGGATTAAAATGAGGAAGGTCGCCCAAGCCTTTGTAGATCGTCCATTTCATGCCTTCCGGAGCCAACCCGATGATGGCGTTCATTAAAGCGGTATTGGAGGATTTTTCACGAAGACTCCCCGATATAGCCAAGACTTTTATTTCCTTGCTCATTCCCGATCAACTCACTTCTATTTGTTAATTGTTTGAATATAAAATTAATTCTAATTATAATAAATGACAAGAACCATCTAGACTCAACTGTTCTTATGGTTGCAAAAGGAGGGAAACTCGTAGTGACCGCTATTCGCTCCGCTTCATCCGTCATCCTCGTGCGTGAAATGAATCCAACAAACGAAAATCTGCTCCAAATCTATACGATCGTCCGTCCGGACACGATGCGTTTTCTCCCAGGCTATACTGTTTTCCCAGGTGGTGCGTCTGATGAAGACGACCATAGTCCGGAATGGGATGATATCGTTCTTTCCGAAATGAATCAACACCCACTCTTATCAGAACTTGCAGATAGTGAGTGGGACTCCCCGGATCCCTCATCGAAAAAAAAGAATCAGGCATCCGTCATCACAGCCATCCGGGAAGTGTTTGAAGAAACGGGTGCCCTGATCGGTCAAGTCACTAGCTCTGACTCCCCCTACGTTGATCCCCAGCGCTTGGTATCCTATCGTCAGGCACTTCTCGATCAAGAGATGACCTTTTTGGATATGATCAAAGGCCTGCGGATCAAATTGGACCTCCAGCAAATCTGTTACGCAGGCAGAAGACTGACACCTCCTTTTAGCCCCATTCGGTTCAACACAACCTTTTATGTGACTGCCATCCCAGCCCAGACTCAAATGCTTCCGTCCCCTGCGGAGGTTGCTGCTGACGCATGGCTGGAGCCTTCTGTCGCCAGTGAATTGTGGAAGCGCCAGGAGATTTTGTGTGCACCGCCGACTAGGGAATGCTTTACCACACTGAGTCAACGGTCTGATCAAAAACGACTCCTGCAAAAATTACGGCAGAATTAGACTCCCTCTCCCGCGGGTTCATTGATTATGATTCTTTTCTAACTATCCGATATAGTAACTATACCAAGGAATATGCAACCAATCCTAGGGAGGATTCAGATGAAGCTATGGATCAAGGCTCTTATTATCTTATTGTTAGGATGCACGCTTACACCTTACCACCAGATCGCAGAAGCAAAACAGATTTCTGCACAAAAGAAAAAAGGCAAAAAGGTTCCGCAAGAAGTTCAGGATGGGCTTGCTCGCGTAATTTCTGCCAGTCCTGAGCTTGCCACACTTGCCTTGGACACTACTGATTTTCGGGAAGGCAGTGGTTATTACGGACCCGATCGCTGGGAGTTTTCTTTTGCTGATCCAGAAGAAGGAGAGGATTCCCATGTCTATGCGGAAGTTGAGCTGGATGCCAAGAGTGGCCGCTTGTTTGAATTTGAAATCGTAAACATCCTGCCGGAACCTGTGAAACCACCATCTGATGACACCGCAAAAAGAGTCGCAAATGCCTTTCTCGACGGTGTATGGAGTAATTTCGCGGATCAATACCGTCTGCGGGATATAGAGGTAGTTACCAGCGAAAACGACGTAGAGGTGGAGCAACCCGTTAAAACGATGGTCTCGTATGAATTTTTCATTCAGGGCATCCGGGTGGAGGATTTTGGTATCCAAGTCACGGTTGACGGAAATGGACGAGTGATCGAGCTGCGCAATGATGCCATCCTCTCTCCCGATCCATCCCAGTTCCCTGATCCTCACCGAGCACTCTCCTCCTCAAAAGCAAATGAGATCTACAAAAAATTGCTGGACATGTCATTGGTATATGCTTGGATGAAAGAAGAAGACGATCAGGATGGACGACCGACATTGATCTTTGAACCGAGATTTAAGGATGGCGCGATTGACGCATTTACCGGAGAAATTACGAACGAAGTGACTAGCAGGATTATCCAAAAACCCCAGCTGCTTTCCCTGAAGCAACCGCAAGGAATCCGTCTTGTTGCGAAATCCCGCAAAGAAGCGGAGGCACTTCTAGCGAAAGAATTTGGCGTTTCCACCAAGGGCTTGCGCTATGTTCGGGATTCGTATCATAACGATGACGATGATGATGAAGAGGAAGATCCGTACATCAGCTATCGCTGGACATCTGCTGCAAAATCGAAAAAAAGAGTGTATGTTTCCCTGCAGGTGGAGCGCAAATCGGGACGAATAGTCGAATACGAGTACGATGATGGAATTTCTTTCCCCAAGCAGAGGGTGTCATATCAGGACGCTCAACAAAAAGCGCTTGATACCATCACAAGATATGTGGACAAAGGTACTGACGAGATTCTGCTCACCTATTCCCGATCACCGTTTGAAGAGAAGGATGATCCGGATTGGATTGATCCCAAAGAAGAACAAATGTATCCCGAGTTTATGAAGTACTCTTTCTCTTTTCATCATCTTCACCAAGGAATTGAGGTAGATTTCAGCCGTTACAGCATTGAAATAAATCCGGAAACAGGCAAGCTATCTTCACTCAGCCTTGAAGATGAATCTCTACAAAATTTGCCTGATCCAGACGGAGTCATCCCCGCAGATCAAGCAGCCGAGAGCTATGCAAAAGCCAATCCCTTGCAGCTTGTTTACCAATGGCCGACGTATTATGACCAGGTGCGACCATCCCCTATTTTGCTGTTTGTTCCGAAATACTACGAGAACTCATGGATTGATCCCTACACGGGGAACTATGAAAAAAAAGAATAACCTATGCAGCCAAAAGACCGAGCTTGCTTGTCGCTCGGTCTTTTTCGCGGGTCACAGCCATCCAACCAAAATATGTACAGTTCCTTGAACCACCAAAAGCACACGGCGTACCCATAAGGCTGCACTCTTTTGCTGCTGTTCATTGATCGGGAGCAGGGAAGATCGGCTGCGATGACGAGCTTGGCCCCCGATTCCTTTCAACTGACTCGCCGACATAAGGAGAAACAGCACGGCGACCGCCGTTTTGGCGATCACTCCCGGCAGGATCAAAATCAGGAACGAACTGATGACGATCAACCGGCTGTACATCCCTGCCAGATCACTGGAGCGGAGGAACGATTTCAGGAAAAGAATCCGTCCTGCATGGGATGTGCGATACGGAATCAGATCCGCGACCCAAACGATCCATTTGCGAGGCTTTATCTGCTGCTGCAAGGACGGGACATCCCGAAATTGATTGGCGATCTGATAAAATCTCGTACGCAATCCATTTTCCATCTCCAGCAGTCGGTACCATTGATACGCATGCTTTTTTGGAATCTGCTGCAGGCGGACATGGAACCAGATCAGCAAAGCCATCCAGAGAATAGCTCCGTACGGCACATGCTGGTAAGCAAGAAAACTCCCTTTGCTCAGCATCCAGGCGAGCACGAAAAAGGTGAAGCCAAAACGCGCCAGCGTAAAAGCAGCGTCCTGTTTTTTGTCAGGCAAGCGCATAGCGATCCAGCTGCTGTATACATTCCAGCCCTTCAAGACAAAAGGAACTCCCCAATACAGCCACACCTGAGCTCCCCCAATCCCGATCGTCCCTTGATACAGAGGCAGAAACAGCAGAAGAACGAGGAATAACCCAATGCTCTGAACGACGAAATTGTAGATCTGTGCCTTTTGAAAGTAGCGAGCCATCTGGGTCTCGGCTGGCGTCAGGAACAGCAGGTCCGCCTCCAGCAAAAAGGTCCGATGGGGGCTTTTGGTGACAAAGAACGCGAGCACAAAAGCGAGTACGTACGGGACAGGAAACCACCCCGGGATTGACTGGACGAGGCTCGGGTAGTAGTAGGCCAGCAGTCCGCACAGGAAAACGGCGACCATGAGCACACCACCATTCGCCACGTACTGCCCGTAACGGACGAGCTCCGCGGAAAACCGTTGCAATCGTTCACGGAAGAGCGCATCTACATCCATCTTCATTCTTCCTCGACCAACTGCAAATAGATATCGTCCAGCGAGTGATGCGGCATTCCTGTGATGCGGCGCAGCTCGTCCAACGTCCCCTGTGCTTTGATCCTGCCTTTGTGCAAAATGATAAACCGATCGCAATATTTTTCCGCCGTAGCCAAAATGTGCGTCGACATCAGAATGCCTGCTCCCTGCTCCTTGCATCGCTCCAGCCAGGTCAGTAAAGTGCGAATTCCCAGCGGGTCCAGCCCCAGAATCGGCTCATCGACAATGTACAGAGACGGCTGCACCATCAGCGCCATCATGATCATGAGCTTTTGTCTCATCCCTTTGGAAAACTGCTGAGGGAAACGATCCTTGGCCTCTTCCATGCGGAACTCTTTGAGCAGCGGATACGCTCGTTCTACAAACACCTCTTTTTCCAGACCGTGACTCATCGCCGCAAGCTCTAGATGCTCCCACAAGGTCAATTCCTCATAGTAAATCGGCGATTCCGGAATGTAGCCATAGGCGTGGCGATATGTATCAGGATCATCTGCGAATGTCTTTCCAGCTATGCTGATCTCACCAGCTCGCGGCTCCAACAGACCGAGGATGTGTTTAATCGTCGTACTTTTTCCTGCCCCGTTCAAGCCGATCAACGCGACGATTTCTCGCTCCTGAATGTGAAAAGAAACGTCTTCGATGACCGCATGGCTCGACGAGTACCCACCTGTAACGCCTTTAACTTCCAGCAAGGTTGTCATGGTATCCCCCTTTCCTTGCTTTCGCTCATCCGAACAGCATAGAAACGAATGCCTCGCGATCCAGATGACCAAAGAACTCCTGAATATTCACATCTGCCAATGCGATCGTAACTTCTTGACGATCGTACGGAAGATCGTGCAGCTTGGCCTCCAGCTCGGAAACATCTCTCACCCCAAAGAAGTCACCGTAAATCTTGGCTTCCTTGATCCGTCCCTTTTCTATATCCAGCTGTACCTCGACCGTTCCGATGTTGTCAAAGCGTTTGGAGGCGCGGAAGTTGCTTTTCGGTGACTTTCCATAGTTCCAGTCCCAGTTTTGGTAGCGCTCCTGGGACAGCTCGTTGATCTTCGCCCAGTCCTCTTCCGTAAGCTTGTACTCCTCTACTTCTCCACCGCCAAAAATCGAATGCAAAATAGCCAAACGAAACTCATCAATAGTCATGTCCTTGTCCAAAAACTCCGTGATGTTGGCGACACGGCTGCGGATCGATTTGATGCCCTTGGACTTGATCTTTTCCGCATTGACCTTCAGAGCCGACACCACATTCTCCATCTCGGAGGCAAACAGCAGAGTACCATGGCTGTACATGCGCCCTTTTGTCGAGTACTGGGCATTACCCGAAATTTTCCGCTCGCCGACCTGGATGTCGTTGCGTCCCGTCAACTCGGCCTCCACTCCCAGCTCTTTCAATGCTTGTACGACCGGTTCCGTAAACTTGCGGAAATTGTGAAAGGACTGACCGTCGTCATTTGTAATAAAGCTAAAGTTCAGATTGCCCAGATCGTGATAAACCGCTCCACCTCCAGACAGTCTGCGAACGATGTGGATGTTTTTTTCGGACACATAATCTGCGTTAATTTCTTCGATTGTATTTTGATTTTTACCGATAATGATGGATGGTTCATTAATATAGAACAACAAATAGTCATCGCTGTCAGGAAGCTGTTTCAGTGCGTATTCTTCGATGGCAAGATTGATTCGGGGGTCGATAATCCCTTGATTGTCGATAAATTTCATCGGACTAGCCTCCATTCAAAAACAGTCTTTCCTCCATCATACCATGTCCACCTGCTGATCGCTTCTCTCCTCATGCCGCTAAACACTAAACTCACCAACGGGCTCGTACATCTCAGGTCGAAGCGGAGATCGAGGTCGCGAATGTCGCGGGTAGTTTCTGAAAAAAAGGCAGTGGCAGCTTCGGACCCGAAAATAAAAGTCCTAGACTCCCCTGCCTTTATTATTTTGAAGTGGGCTTATCCTAATGAATCGATGATCTTTTGAATGTCCCGCAGGCTCGCAATTTCATGGACAGGTACGATTTCGCTCTCTCGAGGCAATCCGTGCCGATTGAGCCACATATTGCGCATACCGACCGAATTCGAGCCCAGAATGTCCGTCGTCAGCTTGTCGCCAATCATCACACCTTCTTCAGCCGTGATGTTAAGCAGGCTCATGGCATGTTCGAAAATCGATACAGCAGGCTTGCCTTGGCCGAAATCACCCGAAATGATGATATGATCGAAATAAGTAGCGAGGTTCGGTATTCCTGCGAGCTTTTCTTTTTGCAGATCAGGCGATCCGTTGGTGAGCAGCAGGAGCTTGTATTTCCCCTTCAGTTGTTCTAGCACCTCGAATGTTTCTTCATAAACGATCGGGCGGTTTCTCCTCTCCATTGGGAACATCTCCCCAAGTTTGCAGCCAAGCTCCTCGTTCTCGATGCCAAGGGCCCGCAAACCGCGTGTCCACGCTTCTTTTCGGTAGGAAGGAACAAATGATTGGAGCTTGCGGAACTCTCCCTGTTCTCCTTCGGTAAATTGAGCCCATAATCCCTCAAATGGATTGATTCCGATCATTTTGGTAAATGGGAATGCCTCGAACGATTCGTACATGGCCCGAGCTTCGCGCCGAACCGCATCTTCCAGACGCTCCATGTCCAGCTCGTAATGCTTGGCCGCCTCAGCGCAAGTCGCTTGAAACGCTTCCTTCACACTGCGCTCGTCCCATAACAGTGTGTCATCCAAATCAAATAGAATCGCTTTGATCGCCATAAGTCGAATTCCTCTTTCTTCCCTTGTAGTATCCCTCTTGCGCAAGCGGACCCGCCTTCAACAGGATCGCGTTAATCGTCGATGCTGCGCTGCGGGCTCCTCCATCGTATGGGATCGACACTATTTTTTCAACCGATTTGTCTTTCAGCGAGATTTTCCAGATCGAATTCTAGAGCGATTAGGAATGCCTCAATTATTCGAAACACATGATCTATCCAAGCGGCATCAAAAGGATAAGTGAAATGGTTGTTTATGATCCTGATAACCCTAGTTCCTGTACTCAGGAGAATTGCTGATCGACAAATTGAATCCTTTAACTATGAGCCATACCGCTAGAATCATTTCATAAGTGGCTACTGGAATCGGCACTCGGGGAACGAGTTTTGATTGATACAGCAAATAACTGTACAGCATCGTATTTACGCCCAGCAAGAAATTGGGGCCAAGCAAAAAGGTCCAGTCATGTATTGCTTTTAATAAAGTACCTGAAGTCTGATAATAGGCTGCATTCGGAGCTGCCGCTTCTACAAATTCCTGACTTAAGGTCAATAGGGACAAGACGCTGATAATACCAACACTAATGACAACCGCTTCAAGAAGCCTGAAGCAAACATACCCAAGC
>JARDZO010000095.1 GCA_029240815.1 Brevibacillus sp. | reverse complement strand
TTTCCTAATACCACAACCAGCGGTTCCTCATACTTAGCAAGAATTCGAATCTCTCGATCTTCTGTCTTGATCCTATTTCCAGTATGATCAAATATCGTCCGTTCTTTTTCTGTCGTATACCCTTTCATCGTTACGCAGCCCCATATTTATGACATCCATCACAAAATAGAATACCATAAAACGGACAAGTAACTTCAGAAAAATCAGAATGTTCAATACGTTACTGTATGAAATCTATATAAAATCAGGCGGTTAACCTATTTATCAATTTTTTTTGATATTCCTGTTGCATTTTGGAAAAATGAGGCGTAAAGTAACATCATCAAAGAAATTTGATGAAGGGATGCGAATATGAACGAACTACCTATCTTAGACCAAATGGATAAAACTTTTGAGACGTACGAAGCAAAGTTCAAAGCGTTAGCTGATAAGAAAAGGCTTCAAATCATGTATGAATTAACAAAGCGTGGAAAGGTTTGTGTATGTGATCTTGCCGATCTTATGGGTATGGCACAATCCAAGCTTTCTTACCACCTCAAAATTCTTCTTGATGCGAACCTCTTGATAAAAGAAACAGATGCAACGATGAACTACTACGAATTGAATCATAAAGAGGTCAACCACTTGTTATCCGCTGAACTTTGCTGTCTCTTTCGTACAAACAACAACTGTTGCTAAATTTTTTTCAAGCATTCATCAAGTTTTTTTGTTTAATATATCAATTTTATTTGATAAAAGGAGATGTTTCGCATGCTGTATAACGACGTCGTTTTCGATCTTATCTATCGAGAAGAGAAAAGAAAGCTTGATCAAGTGACAAGGAAAGGATGGCAGTTTATTAAGCAAGGCATTAACGATGCTCACCTTCCCTCTACTCCTTGCTGTAAGCTACCTGTAGTGCAAGTCCAAAACCCTAGCTGCGCTACTTGCTAAAGACCAAACATGTTCTAAAAGGAGTCCGATCCCATTGAGAGGAGAAGCTCACGTCCATGGCTCGATTTGCAAAAAAGGAAGTAGCTCGGATCTACCAAGATATCTTGTACCTTAGCAGTCCCGATTTCTCCGGTAGGTTGTCTGGTACTGTAGGTGCCAGGAAAGCAGCCACTTTTCTGGCAAAATCCTTACTTCAAGCTGGTTTTTCACCTGCAGGAGAAATGGAATACTTCAGTTCCGTCAATGTCCCGGCAGCTAGATTAGTAGGTCCATCTCACTTGAAGATCGGCGATCAAGTCTTACAGCATCGAATAGATTTCTCAGAAATGTCTCCCTACTCTTCAGGAGGTATCGCTGAAGGACCGATTATTTCGGTCAGAGATGGCGATGATCTCCACACCGATCAATTGTCTGGGAAGATTGTACTGATTCCAGAACTACCACCCGATATTGACCTTCGAAGTACCATTCAGTCAGCTGCCGATCTTGGCGTGACTGCTCTCCTAATCGAATCAGGAGAACCAAATTGGTTTCATAAAACAGTGTTTGGATCTGGCCAAAGCAGAATTCCCGTTATTCGTTTACGCCGTTCCATCGTAAAGGCTGTAGACCACCCCGGGTTGAGAGTGCATCTCGAACTACCTTTAGAAGTAAATACACTTCCTTGTCAGAATGTGATGGGATTTCTCCCGGGAATCCATCAGAATCGCACCTTATTATTATGTGCCCATTACGACCACGTGGGTGATGACCCTGATGGCCTACGATTTCCCGGAACTATTGATAATGCCTCAGGTGTTGCTGTCATACTTGAGGTTGCCAGGATGCTTGCTAATCGTGAATACGCTCTTCCCTTTAACGTCATGGTAGCCTTTTTAACGGGTGAAGAATCAGGATTGTGGGGATCAAAGCAGCTTGCCGTGAACTCTCCAATGCCCTTAACTGCAGTCATTAATCTTGATTGTTTAGGGTTTGAGACAGAGCTTCATGCCCTTCGAATAGGTCATCAAGCTTCTAGTGGCTGGCTAACCGAACTAGCTTCTAGTGTAATCAAAGATCATGGGGTTGACGTTCGTTGGATGGCAGGTGGAGATGACTCTGTAGCATTTATTCAAAATGGAATTCCTACAGTTGGATTGGGCCAGAAACCTATGCTACCTGAGTCGACAAGCATTCACACTGTAAATGACAGTCCAGACAATCTCCATCTAAAACCAATCGAAAAAGGCTATATGATTGTTTGCGATCTTGTTAATAAACTCGTTGACTCCCCTTACTTCGGGGATCAAGAAAATAGAAATATTTAGGAGGATTCATATGACAAACTTCATTAAAAAACATGGAAATGACGACTCTGAAAAAGGGCAAGGTTCTTGCTGCGCAGTTGAAACTAAGGGAGAAGTAGCTAGTCAAAAAAAGGATATTGATTTATGTTGTGGTTCCACAACGAATGAAAGCACCCCCTCATGTTGCACAGCAGAAGCGAAAGTAAACAACTCTTCTTGCTGCGGATAGTTGTTTTCCAGTGCTTATGGGCAGCTAAAAGCTGCCTATTTTTTTGAAATTGCTTACTTGGAATTAAGCTATTATTACAAAGATGGTTCTTGCCTAAAATCACTTTTTTGCTTCAAGTAGCCTTCGTCTTTCCTGATTTAAATGTTCGGGTGTATCAAGGTATCCGTGAGTTATTTAGCGGCCACGGTCAACGTTATCCCAACTAAGACTCCTACCTAGAGATAAGCAAAGGCTGCCAGTAATTCAATCGGCAGCCTTTGCTTATCAAAAGATATTTATACACTGCAGCATGATGACAACGTAAGCTCTTGATAAGCACTAACAAAGTTATGATGGGTCTCGTCACCATAAGCATCTAAGTCCCCACGAAAAAGCCGTTCGAGTGTTTTCAATTTAGCTTCTTCAGCATCACATTGAAAAACTAACATTACATGCTTAAAGTATGCGAGAAAATACTCCTTACTAAGAACACTTCCCCGGTTCACTTTCATAACCTCGTACCTCCTTAGAGTATTTTCTCCATCGCCATCACATCAACAAATTTCCCATCTAAAATCCCTTGGTTTTCAAAGACCCCTACTTCTCGATACCCGACTTTTCTATAAAGTCCTTGCCCCAGACCGTTAAATGGGAAAGTGAACAAAAGAATTTTGTAGAATTTTTCGGATCGTGCTGCCTCCTCTAACTTTTCTAATAGAGCATTTCCTACTCCTTTTCCTCTATGAGAACGCTCAATATAAACGGATAAATCTGCAACACCATCATAAGCACTTCGATGAGAGTAACGATTAAGAGACGCCCATCCAATGATTTCATTCTCCAAAACTGCGACAAGTACACCGTAACGCCCCTGATGTTCATCAAACCACCTTTGGATGTAGCTGTAATCCTTCTCTTCAGATTCCAGAGTGGCAATTCGATCTGCAATACCTTGATTGTATATGGCTAAGATAAACGCAAGGTCTTCTTCCCTTGCTCTTCGAATAGAAAGGTTCATTGCGATTCCCCTTTACAATTAATCTGATCACTCGTTAACCTATCGCTCGTTAATAACGTACTTATCCGCAGCAATTGGACGATTTTACTGGCTGTGGCGTGCAGCTTGATGCTATTACCTGTTCGCTTACTTTTTGGGGCTCCACACCGCAACAACTGTTTGATTTTACAGGTGTTGGTGCGCAACAAGACGACTCTTCCTGCAAACCTAACCCGGCATTGCTAATGCTACACACCCCTGTCTCTGGCAGGTGGAGTTCTACTCTCTTCGCAGCATCCCAATCCCCTACAAGTGCTGCAACAACGGATCTCACTTGCTCGTAACCTGTCGCAAGAAGGAATGTCGGAGCACGCCCGTAACTCTTCATTCCCACGATATAAAAATCCTTCTCTGCCTGCCGAAGCTCTGCTTCACCATGTGGCCTAACTGTTCCACAGCTATGAATGTTGGGATCAATAAGATCTGCTAGTGCAGGAACACATTCAATAGCCGGATTAACTTGGTATCTAACTTCTCGCAGGAAGTGAGTATCAGGTCGAGAACCCGTATTTGTGATGATTTCGTTGACGCCCTCCAGTTGGAACGGTTCACCGTTCATCATTCCGTGAATGACAAGACCACCACTTTGGTTTGAAATCTCCTGAATTTGAACCGGTGTATATACGGTTAAGCGGCCGTTCTCCACTAAGTTCTTAATGGAAGTTCCTAACACTCCACGTGCTGGCAATTGGTCAGCGTCTCCTCCACCGTACGTTTCCTGAATGCTTTTTTTCCGCAGAGCCCACACGATTTCAGTGGATGGTACCTCATTTTTCAAACGATTTAATTCGAGAATCGTGTTGATCGCAGAATGCCCACTCCCTACAACCAAAACCTTCTTCCCTGCATAGCGATCGCGTTGTTTTCCATATACATCAGGAATTCCGTAGGTGATACGATTAGAGGCCTCAGTCTCACCCTTTGCGACAATCCCTCCAGATCCAACCGGATTAGGATGTTTCCAAGTTCCGGTTGCATCGATAACAGCTCTTGCTTCAAGTGTTTGTTGTTGGCCATTTTGTTCATAGTGAATAACGAAAGGTACCTGATCTCTTCCCATGGTTTTCATTTTATCGATGTCTTTTTTCCCAACGGAAATGACTTTGCTGTTTACGTGAATGAACGGAGCTAATTCTGGAAGGTCCGCCAGTGGCTGCATATACTGTTCTACGAGATCCTTACCCGTTGGAATGTCATTTAGATTCGGTGCAACCCATTCATGTTTGGAGAGCAGCGTAACAGCCGTTTTGTCCATGTTATATTCCCAAGGTGAAAACATGCGTACATGCCCCCATTCCAAAACACTGGCCCCTACTTGACTGCCTGCCTCCAGGATTACAAACGACTCTTCTCTATCAATAAGCTGTGCCGCAGCTGCTAGCCCGACTGGTCCTCCACCGATAATGGCAACAGTTAGTTTCACCTTTCATCAATCCCCTTTTTAAATAATTGATATTTGCAACTATATTTGTTAAGTAAACTCCTCTAGGTTATAGAGGAGGGGTACAACAATCCGCGCTATTCCTCATTGCTTCACTAACTAATTGAAGACTTTCCAATACCTGCTCATGCTTTTCTGCTGGAATTTGATTAAAGACATTCAAGATATACGTCTCCATGTAAGCCGCAATTTCCTTGTGTTGCTCTTCCCCTTTTTGCGTTAGCGAGAGAACAACATACCGCCTATCTTTCGGATCAGGCAACCGGTTAACCATCTCCATTTCTACAAGATAATTAACCTGGCGACTAAGTGTACTTGTATCGATGGATAAGATGTCTGAGAGTTCGTTCAAGGAAATGTTTGGCCTCTTTTGGAGCTCATAAAGAATATGACTTTGTACAACTGAGATGCCACAGCATTGTGCCCCATCCTTTTGTAAAACTCCAAAGCGCCTTACTAATACCTGAAATATTTCTCTAACGTTAACGTATTGAGCTAACTGTTTCATCTTCATCACCCGGATCCATCTTACATCACAACAATTGATAAATGCAACTATTGTTTTGTGAAATTTTTCAATTTCTCATCCAATATAGCTCATACGTTAACCATTTCATCCTCATTTCTAATTGGTCTAAAGAACGACTACATCCTTTTCTTCAGATAAAGATCTATATGTTTAACTACATATTTCGCGTCTGGCCCCACCCCCCTTAGTGTGGCAGAGGCGAAGGATCTCTGACCTTCGATCCCTACAAAATATAGGCCGGGAACAGAAAGACTTATTCCGGCTTTTTGTAATGCTCTCCCTTCTAAGTCTAGTGCCCCGATTAAATTAAGGTAAGAATAATTGGGACGATACCCTGTCGCAAAAATGACCGTGTCAATGGCCTCCCTCGTTCCGTCTTGCCAGACAACTCCATCAGGGTAAAAGGAAGTAAACATGTTCCGTTGATCTGGTTTTCCAGCCCCTATCTTTTGTTTGTAATCCCCTAAATCTGAAACCGAGCTTGGCACAGGTGCCTTTTTACCAAACCGCCAGAATGGAAAAGTATCTAACCCGAGAGCCCTTACCCAATAATGCAAATCCAGTCCAAGTATTTTTTGTTTAACAAACTCAACCGGTTGTAGAACTGCTAGTGAAGTATAGCTGTGATCGGTTAACTCCACGGCAATTTGAACAGCTGAATTTCCGCGTCCGACGACAACTACTCTTTTCCCCTTAAACTTATTTGGATTTCGATAGGACGATGAATGGAGTACTTCCCCTTTAAAGATACCTCGATCCTTGATTTCTGGTGTAAATGGGTTATGAAAAGAACCTGTTGCATTAATGATCGCTCGTGTCCTGAACATATCACCTGCCAGGGTACGGATCATAAAGCTATCTTCGTTTTTCTCCACGGCTGTGACCCTCTGATTCGTCCTAATCGGTAATTCGAACTTTTGAGCATAATCTTGTAGATAACGAATGACTTCATCTCGGTGTGGGTAATGGTCTGCTGTTCCTCGGATCTTCATTCCTGGTAATGATGAAAGACGCGCTGGTGAAAATAACTTTAGACTGTCGTAATAATGTGGCCAAGAACCAGTAGCCTGATCGCTGGCTTCCAGAATCAAAAAAGAGATTCCCTTCTTTTTCAAATGGTACCCGGAAGCAAGACCAGCCTGCCCTCCACCAATGATAATGACATCCCATATTTGTTCCAAGTAGATCACCTCGTGAATAATTTTATTTGCAAAATGCAAGTTTTAATCAAGAAAAACTACCCTTGGGTAGGTTCACAGCACTGACCTGCTTTTGACATCGCCTCATTCAATAGCTTTACGGAACGAATAACCGTTTCTCTTTCAAAGTCATTCATATGCGAAAAAATCTCATTCAGGTAAGCATTCATTTGATTATCGATCGTCGCCGCCACAAAAGTTCCTTCTGTTGTCAACGATAGTTCAAATACTCTTCTGTCCTCTGGTGTAGGGGTTTTCTTCACTAGATTCATCTTCATTAATGATTGAACTTGTCGGCTAAAAGTTGTTATATCCGTTCCCAATGCCTCTGCAACCTGTTGGATAGACGGCTTATGTTGGCGGTCAATCTCATACAAAATTTGACTTTGGACTACGGAAAGATTCACCCCACCAACTGAACAACAGTTTTTATTCAGGAAACCAAAACGCCGAGTCATTATTTGAAATAATTCGCGTACATCTTCCACGTCTTTCACCTCATGAGTTAGTTATACAGCATTAATTTGCAATTTGCAACTTTTTATCGTTCGTTCCGGTTTGTATGTACTAATCACATTCTGTACAAAAAGTAATACCGACAATAGGGAAATCGACACAAAAAGGGATGGTGGAAATAATACCAGCATCCCTTTTATTTTACTGAATAATTGCTCCTAATTGATTTGACAGAAGGCTATCTCTGTCGAGTTCCTGAATAAACGAGTTAACATTGCCCAAACAACAGATTCCTTGTGGGTTATTAACCTCGCAACCACAGCGGTTGGCTTGAACTTGTCCACGAATATGGTCAGTTGGATGTTGATTTTCTTGAACTGCCTGTATTATCCCTTCTCTGGTCCATCCAAAACAGTAGCAAACAGGCACATCCAATGCCTTATCTTTCTGGAATACCGATACTTTGAGCGTAGTTTTGTCAAAGGTCTGCATATCGCTAAAATAGACTACATCACAAGACGAGTTTGAGCAAAAAGCGTAAGTAGATTCAGGATATATGGTTCCTAATGCTTTGGGTATGAGCATCGCTTTGAGAGTAATCATTTGAACACTTCTACCCTTTTGATAACAAGCAGGGCATTGGCTTGTTTGCGTTAACCTGTCGGTTGATGTATGACAACAATTATCCATTGTTTATCCTCCTTTATTCACCGAATTTTATGGTTCCAAGATAGTAAATAGCTTGTTGAAAAGAGCCTTAGTATTAAATTAACAACCAACTACATCTAAACATTTATGTCTCAACTTCATCTATAGATGCAACGACACTAATTTGGTTTTGAAACTCATTTTTTAGGTAGCTTTTTGCATCTTCTGTTCCAGTTAACTGTAATATGACAGGTTCCTCTTTGTTTGCAACAATCACTGTAAACGTCAGAAAAGCACAACACTGTCGTTCGAAGCTTATCCACTGAAATAAAAGCTGCAATGTATCATTGTCACTAGAGAATTGAAATTCCAAGCCATCTTCAATCTCAAGCGTTTGAAACCTACGTTTTTCTAAAAGACACCAAATTTTTTTATATTCTTGAAGCTGTTCCTTATTAAATACTCCTGGGCAACAAGCAACAGGTTTCGTATTCATTTTCAAACCTCCTCTTTCGTTACTCATATATTTGTTGTTTTACAACTACAAGTGGCATTCGAACAAGAACTTATCCTGCTCTTACGGTGCCTATTGAAAACATACAATCCCGTTAATATCACCAAGGCAATGACACTAATCCATGCAGGGCTTAAAAAGAACGAAGATACACCGAGAGTAGCTACCCCTCCGATAATAATTGGTAAAGCACAGCATAAACCACAAGCTCCAAGTACTCCGAGCCCTGTTAACCATGCTCCTCTTTTCATTTGCTTTCACCCTCTTTCCAGACTATACTTTGAATCATAAAACTTAAAGCTAACTTTAAGTCAAGAAGAGGGTGAGGAAGTGGGGACCTTTAGCATTGGTCAAATTGCTTCACGAGCTGAATTGAATTCATCCACGATTCGTTATTATGAGTCCATTGGTTTGATGCCTGAACCAGAGAGAATAAATGGACAAAGAAGATATTCTGAAGATGTTTTAGACCGTATTCGTTTTATCAAAACTGCTCAAGCCGCAGGATTTAGCATTCCAGAAATAATGGTACTTCTAGAAGGCTTCGAACCTCACATCTCTCCATCTGAAAGATGGAAAGAACTTGCTAAGGAGAAATGCGCGGAGTTGGAAGAGAAGAAGAAACAACTGGATAACATGCTTCAAGTTTTAGAAAATGGCTTGAAATGTAAATGCTTAACTTGGTCGGAATGTTTTGTGAAAATGAATAGCGTTGGCACTTGTTGCTAAGGGAGAACAGTATGTTATTATCAATTTTGATTTTTATTATCGCAGGACTCGCAGAAATTGGTGGTGGATATTTGGTCTGGCTATGGCTTAGGGAATCCAAACCAATTTGGTACGGGGTGGTTGGAAGCATTATTCTTATCTTGTATGGGATTATTCCAACACTCCAGAGTTTCCCGTCATTTGGACGCGTATACGCCGCATATGGGGGCGTATTTATAGTCCTAGCGGTGTTATGGGGCTGGTGGGTAGATAAGAAGACACCTGACGTATACGATTGGGCAGGAGCAGCCATTTGCGTCATTGGTGTTTCAATTATGCTGTGGGCTCCTCGAAGCTAATCTTCATAAGTAACAGCTTATTCAGAGTAAGCTTTGGCTCTTTTGTACGGCAGGATTTGTTTACGCATGTTTTGTATAAGCTCTGGCCCCATTATTCCATCAGGAAACCCCGGAAAGTTCTCCCCCTCTGTTGTGAGGGTTAATTGACCTCCTGGTTCATTCCCTTCAATGACAAGTGGATTCATATTAGCACGTGCAAGATAGATGGCAGCAGTAAGACCAGCAGAACCTGTTCCGAGAACAACAACTTTATGCATCATTTTCCTCCTATATTGTTTAGTAAAATACCCCTCATGATCGAGGGGTATCCTGCCTTTACTTTTTCCAAGAACCAAATTCAATGGGGACTGGACCCGTAGGTGGTGCACAGCATAAGGATACATCCCGTTGTTCGCCAGCAGACTCAAACTCCGAATCTGCGCTCGTATAGAAAATTTCCCACGCGTTTCCGTCTGGATCATACACCCACACTTTATCCTGCACGGCATAGCAGCAAGTAGTTCCCATCTCATCAATGGTTAACAAACCTGCCTCACGAAGCCTCTCACCCATTTTCAACACATCTTCTGTATTGTCTACCTGGAATCCCAAGTGATTGAGCACACCCTTCTTTTCAAAAGGGCGTACATTCAGTGAAAAATGGAGGGATGGTGTATCTAACTCAAATTTAGCGTAGTTTTCCTTCACTTTGGTTGGCTCTGTTCCAAAAAAGCTACGATAAAATTTCAAGGAAGCTTCGAGATCGGTACAGTTTACAGCCACGTGCATCCTTTGTATCACGTCTGTCTTCCCCCTACTTGCCTTCAGCAAGGAATTTTTCAATACGTCCTTTTATGGAATCACGAACGGTACGAAAGCTTGCCATGATTTCCTCATCAGTTCCCGTTGCCTTGGCTGGATCATCAAATCCCCAGTGCCATTTCACTACGTTTTTATTAGAGATAACCGGGCAATGCTCATCGGCATGACCACAAAGAGTGATCACATAGTCAGCACGATTTAATGTCTCAGGGTCGATGACATCAGAAGAATGTCCACTAATATCAACGCCTGCCTCGTTCATTACTTGAACGGCACGAGGATTTAAACCATGAGCTTCTAATCCCGCACTTTTTACTTCGTATTTGTCGCTGCCCAATGCCTTTAAAAATCCATCCGCAATTTGGCTTCTGCAGGAGTTTCCTGTGCATAGAAAGTATACAAGAGGTTTTTTATCCATGAATTATGCTCCTTTTGTTTTGCCGAAATATTTCTTTTGAAACCAAAGGGCTACATTCACTAATGCGATCATGACTGGCACTTCTACCAACGGCCCGATGACAGCAGCAAACGCTGCTCCTGAGTGAATTCCGAATACCCCTACCGCTACAGCAATGGCTAACTCGAAGTTGTTACTCGAAGCTGTAAAAGCCAGTGTTGAGGTCACAGGATAGTTGGCTCCTGCCTTCTTGCCCATCCAGAACGATATCAAGAACATCACGACAAAATAAATAAGTAATGGAATGGCGATACGAACTACATCCAAAGGTAATGCAACAATGACCTCGCCCTTTAACGAGAACATCACAATAATCGTAAACAGTAATGCAATCAATGTAATGGGACTAATTTTCGGGATGAATACTTTTTCATACCACTCCCGCCCCTTTGATTTCACCAGCGTATAACGAGTAATCATTCCCGCAATAAAGGGGATCCCTAGATAAATGAACACGCTTTTTGCTACCTCTACAATCGTGATGTCCACGACCATCCCTTGTAAACCAAACCATCCTGGTAATACAGTAATGAAAAAATAGGTGTAAATGGAGTAGAACAAGACTTGGAAGATCGAGTTAAAAGCCACGAGACCTGCAGCGTATTCAGTATCACCTTTACAGAGATCATTCCAAACAATTACCATCGCAATACACCTAGCCAGGCCAATCATGATCAAACCAACCATGTATTCTGGATATCCTTGTAAAAAGACAATGGCTAAAATAAACATCAGGATTGGCCCAATTACCCAGTTTTGAACGAGGGAGAGTCCTAGTATCTTTCCGTCCCGAAAAACTCTCCCCAATTCTTCATAGCGTACTTTAGCAAGTGGTGGATACATCATTAGAATGAGACCAATCGCTATTGGAATGGATGTTGTACCTACCTGAAACTCATTTAGTACAGACACGAAGTTCGGAAAAAGAAACCCACTCCCGATACCGACGGCCATCGCTACAAAAATCCAAAGAGTCAAGTAGCGATCAAGAAACGATAAACGTTTCCCCACCTTTTCACTCATATTCGTAAAACTCCTTTCTTAGTCACAGGTTACTAGCAAGCCTTGTTTCTCCAGTTCATCGAATTCCGACGAAAAGTCAGGTAAACGAGTTAAAGAAAAACCGATGTCTTCAAGTTGCTTTCGATTTAGGGAATAAAATACCCACTGACCTCTTCGCGTTTCTGATACAAGTTCTACATTTTTTAATCGACTCATGTGCTTTGATATCGATGGCTGAGAAATACCAAAGATCGGCACCAGCTCGCATACACAACAATCCCGCATGTTCAATAAAGCAATGATCTTTAAACGTGTTGGATCGCCTAGTGCTTTTAAGGCATCTGCTAATTTGTTAAATTCCATGCTCGATCTCCTCCTCCACCAATACTAATATAGCCATATGGCTATTTCAATATTTTAGTTCATTAAGATTTTGTAAATATCTTTTACAGAAAAAATCCTGATTATCTCAGGCTTTCTTGCTAATTGTCATATACGATTTTTTTATAAGTTAATGGTTAATTTCCCCTGGGAATTCATCATGAGTCCTCCCATCAAGAAGTCGTCCGGTACGATGCTTTTGCACTCCTCCCCACTGCTTAAAAAAGAATATTATATATCGGCTTTGGAATTTTAATATAATTTATACTATTATTTGAAATCAAATTCAAAAATCACTTTAAGAATGGCTGATGTTCGGTGAAAATAAAGTATTAGACTGGAGTCGTTGATCTAACGCGGTTTTTGGATTGAAGAATCGTCGGCTTTTGAAAAATAAGTTTTAGATTTGATCCGTTAAAAGAAACAGCGGCGGACCAAGACTAGAAAATAAAGTCTTAGACCTGCCGCTGTTGTCATTCAACTAACGTTCCCGAGAACTTTTGCAACCGCCAGCTCCCGACCCGAGAATACTACCAGCATGGACACGCCGCGCGGCGGGCAGGAGAGTTTCAGGCGCGAACTCCCTCCATTACTCTTAGCGTAGGAACGCTGTCCGTTAAGGCCTGCCGCTGAACCGCTCGAGCGCTTCCTCGGTAACCGGAGCGAAGAGGTTGACGAGGTTGCCGTCGGGGTCGCGAAACAGTGCAGAGCGGTTCCCCCATGGCATCGTGGTCGGTTCCTGTACCCACTCGTCGACAAGCGACTTCAAGCGCGTGTACTCGGCATCGACGTCGTGGACGCGAAACTCGATGATGACGGTGTGGTTATCGGCCGCGCGCGCGGAACCGGCGCCGAACAGTTGCACCGTCTGGGAGTGGCCGATCGCCAGGGTACACGATGGCAGAACGAACTCAGCGAAGACAGGCGCGGGGCGCTTCGCCAAAACACCTGTGACTTTCTCATAGAACACGACGAGTCGCTCCAAGTCGTCAGTAATTATGCGTACAGAAGCGAAATTCACGAGACATCATCCTTTCAATAATAGAACGATACGATACCGTATCGTATCGTATCATATTGACCTGGAGAATACAAGTGACTGTACGACTAACAAAAATGGTGCTCGAAAATGCTTCGTTGCCTCACTGAAGCACAAACAAGAAGTGCTGTAAATGGCAAGCCGAAATCCCCGGCGCCAAGGATGCTCTCATGGTATAATGTGAAGGAATTTTTTTTAAGGCAACGAATCCAAGTCTAAGTACTTTTATGCTGGAGGGAAGATGGTGACTTCGTCTAAGAAATCTGAACGTGTGCCGTCGGCCAATTTGAATAGACGCGTCGAGCGTTCACGACATGCCGTCCTGACCACTGCGTTTGAACTGCTCAGCGAAGGCGGTGTGGCTAGCTTCTCCGTCGACGAGGTGGCGCGTCGTTCCGGGGTCGCGAAGACGACCATCTACCGCCACTGGCCGACGCGTGAAGCACTGGTGATCGACGCCTGTTCACGGATGATTGCCGAGCAGGAAACGCCCGACACCGGATCACTCGAAGGTGACGTCACGGCTATCCTGGTGGAAATCGCGCACCTGCTACCGACGGCGAATTGGTCCTTCGTCCTGCCGTCAATCGTCGACACAGCCGAGCGCAATCCGGAGTTCGCGGAAATCCACAGTCGGATTCAGCGCGGACACGCCGCCCCCCTGCGAGAGGTCCTACAGCGTGCGGTAGGCAGAGGCGAGCTGTCGGCACACGCCGACGTGTCAACTATCGTCGCAGCCCTGCTGGGGCCACTCTTCTACCGCCGCTGGTTCTCACGCGAACCGATCGACGACCAGTTCGTAAAGGCGATCATCAAACGCGTACTCGCTTCACTTTAGTACGAGACGCCTACCACCGCTTGGCCGAACATCGATGGCGGACCAGCAAATATCTGTTTTGCGCGCCCAAAGGCTTCGGCATCCTGACGCAACGCGATCGAACCCTCGACCTGGAGATCGAGGGTTCGAAAACAGATTAGATACATGAACGGTGTTTCTTCGTATTTCAAGGCGTTCTTAGAGTCCAAATTCCAGCTCTAATTAGCGTATGTTTTCGATGTTGGCAGTCCCTTACCCGATCTGGTTGTAGTGTCGCTATTGCAACCTGTCCGTTAGTTTACCGCTATTGTTAGTCTAATACTTTATTTTCCCAGTCTACAACTATATTTTCCGAGTCTAATACTTTATTTCTCAGTCTAATGGTTTATTTTCTTTTAACAGCTGACAATTACCATTCATCACACTTCGAAAAATAAATAACCTGACCAATTGATAGCCAGGTTATTTCTTATAACGCAATAATTTTAATTTTAAATAATCAATCACTTCTTCTTTTGCATTATCTTGTAGCTGACGATAAGAGCTAAATTCGCTTGTGAAATCCCAAGGCTTTGGGCAAAGTTAACTTGAGTCAGTTTATGATGTTTTCTAACAGATCTAACTCGTTCACCCAGAGTATTTACAGTCATTATGAACACCTTTATAAAAGGCAATCCAATCATGCACGAATATAACAAAAAAACTTTAAAGCATATGTTTGCCTAAAGTTTTTTAAAGCATTACCTTGCCGATGCGGCAAATATATGGTTTAAGTCACACCTTCATCAGGTGGCTTCGCTTTATGTATTGGTGGAGGCGGGGGGATTCGAACCCCCGTCCGAAAACAGCGATACATGAGCATCTCCGAGCGCAGTCACTCATTTAGATTTCGGTGGTGGATTCGCGGAGTGACGCGCTGACCCAACACCTAGCCTGCGCTAGTCATGCCACATGGGCGATGGAATGGTAGCGCCTCACTGGTTATTAAGCAGCGAGAGAAAGTTGTTTGTTGCCAGTTAAATGGCGTTTGCGTTGGTGACGAGGTCCGCAACCCCCCGGCTCGCTTCTCATGCTCTACCATCCCCGTCGAATCCAGAACGCCCCCAGGGTATAAGAGGTGACAAAAAGTCTAGGTGAAGAGACAACCGACCGTTCCGCACCTAGACTGTGTTGTTAACAGTGTTTACTGCTTCTTAACTATAGCACATCGGACAAGCAAAACTCAACGTCGATTCCTGCCAAGCATGCCAACGTAAACCAGCTTGTGAATATCCTCGGCGTCCATCTCGTTTCTTTCCGATTCGTTTCCCTACGCCTTTTGCCGCTCACGCAAAGCACGTTCCACTTCACGCGCAGCGTCCTTCTTCTTGAGATCATCGCGCTTGTCGTAGTTCTTTTTCCCTTTGACCAGCGCCAGCTCGACTTTTGCCCAGCCGCCCTTCAAATAAATGCTGAGCGGGACGAGCGAATAGCCTCTCTCGCGAATCAGGCCGTTGAGCTTCAGGATTTCCAGACGTCTCATCAGCAGCCTGCGTGTCCGCTCCGGCTCGTGGTTAAAGCGGTTGCCCTGCTCGTACGGACTGATGTGTACATTGTACAGCAGCAATTCGCCGTTTTGTACGCGGGCGAAGCTATCCTTGAGCTGGACGCGTGCAGCTCGCACGGATTTGATCTCCGTTCCGGTCAGCTCAATGCCCGCTTCGAATACTTGCTCGATGTGGTAATCGTGGCGTGCTTTTCGGTTTTGGGCTACTGTTTTGGTCCCGGCTTTGTCTTTTGACATGGAGATCACCTCACTTGCGATTTTCCTGCGTTTTGTATGAGTAAGTCTAGCAAATTTTGACCATGGTGGCAAGCCATTTACCCGGTAAGCTCCTCAAAGCGCCCTCTTACACAACTGTTTAACGGCGCTTCCGTTTGACACTGCTGGCAACATTTTTCCGGCTCTTTTTCTTGGAGCGGACGAGATCTTCCCAGAAGCCCTTCTGGCGTTGGGTTGGCGTCTCTGCACTCTCTCCCGTTCCGATTGCCACGACTTCCTCATTTGTATTAGAGGCAGAACGCTGACCTGGACGGCGAGGAGGCTTGTTACCTTCGTTTTTCCGGCGTTCCTTGTACTTTTGTCGGAGGGCTGCAGGATGGGTTTTATCCTTATCCTTTTGACGGTCCGGTCGATCTGAACGAGAACCAGCTTGCTTGCCACGAGCACCGCCCCTGCGCTCTCCTCCCCGTCCGTCGATGACTTTCGGGGTGTGTTCCCGACTGCCGCGGAAGCCTCCTGCCTTGGTCATGCCTACAATTTCGAAATCGATCGTCCGTTCGTCTACATTGACATTCGCCACGCGCACCTGCACCAGATCCCCGATACGGAACTGTTTTCCGGTCCGTTCGCCGATCAGGGCGTACTGCTTCGCATGATAGTGGTAGTAGTCGTCCGTCAAAAAGCTGACGTGCACCAAGCCTTCGATGGTATTCGGCAGCTCGACGAAAATCCCGAACGAAGTGACGCTTGAAATGACACCTTCGAACTCTTCGCCGACTCTCTCTTTCATGAACTCCGCTTTTTTCAGGTCGTCTGTCTCACGTTCTGCATCGACTGCCAGACGTTCTCTTTGGGACGTATGCTCGGCGATCAATGGCATGTGCTCTGTCCAATACGCTGTCCGTTTTTCTGACAGCTGATTTCCCGATTCGATCCAGTCGCGAATCCGGCGGTGTACAATCAGGTCAGGATAACGGCGGATCGGTGAAGTAAAGTGCGTGTAGAACTCCGTGGAAAGACCGTAGTGACCGAGGCTTTCCGCGTCGTAGCGCGCTTGCTTCATCGAGCGCAGCATTACGGTGCTGATGATGATTTCTTCCGGCTTTCCTTTGACCTCTTCCAGCAGCTGCTGGAGAGCACGCGGATGAACGGAATTGCCTTTTCCACGAATCGAATAGCCAAAGTTGGTGATGAACTCCATGAAAGCCATCAGCTTTTCTGCATTGGGATCTTCGTGGACCCGATACATAAACGGCTGTTTCATCCAGTGGAAATGCTCGGCCACTGTTTCATTGGCAGCCAGCATGAACTCTTCAATGATTTGCTCCGCGATAGAACGTGTGCGGAATCCAATATCCGTCGGAGTCCCCTCTTCGTTCACGTAAATTTTCGCTTCTCGGAAGTCAAAGTCGATGGCACCGCGCTGCATCCGTTGTTGACGACGCTTGAGAGCCAGTTTCTCCATCTCCTGGAACATTGGGACGAGCTCGCTGTACTTCTCGATCAAGGCTTCATCCTTATCTTGCAAAATGCTGCGTACATCCGCATACGTCATTCGTTCATTCGTGCGAATCACGCTGAGGAAAATGTCGTACTTCACGACCTTAGCATCTTTGTCCATCTCCATGTCGCAGGAAATCGTCAGTCGATCCACCTGTGGATTCAAGCTGCAGATTCCATTGGACAAACGGTGCGGGATCATCGGAATCACACGGTCGACCAAATAAACGCTCGTGCCTCGGCGATACGCTTCATTATCTAACGAGGATTTTTCTTTTACATAGTAGCTCACATCCGCGATATGGACGCCCAAGCGTACATTGCCATTCGAAAGAACCTCGAGAGACACTGCATCGTCCAAGTCCTTGGCATCTGCTCCGTCGATGGTGACCATCATCCGGTCGCGCAAGTCACGGCGCCCTTGAATTTCCTCCTCGGAGATTTCACCAGGTGCCGCTTCTGCTTCCGCCAATACGTCTTCCGGAAAAGCTTCGGGTAAATTAAACTTGCGGATAATCGATAGAATATCGACCCCCGGATCGTTTTTGTGTCCCAGAATTTCTACGACTTCTCCCTCGGGATTCACCCGACCTTCCGGGTAGCGGACGATGTTGACCACTACTTTATGGCCGTCTACTGCTCCGTTGTATGCATTTTTCGGGATGAACACGTCTTTGCCGATCCGTTTTTCATCCGGAATGACAAACGCGTAATGCTGCTCATCCTTAAATGTACCAACGACTTGCTTGATACCTCGTTCTACGATGCGAATAATGCGTCCTTCCAGCCGATTGCCGCCTGGTTCCTTCTCCGCTCGTACGAATACCGTATCGCCATGTAGAGCGCCATTCATGTCATTGGCATGTACATAGACGTCTTCCATCTCCGGCATTTCCGGAATAACAAAACCAAAGCCTTTCGGATGGCTCTGCAAACGTCCTCGCACCAAATTCATTTTCTCGGGAACGCCATAGCGATTCGCTCTCGTCCGTATGACTTCGCCGTTTGCTTCCAACGCATTGAGCGTTTTCACCAATTCCTTAAACGTACTGGCATCCTCGATACTGAATGCTTCCTCCAATTCCTTTACAGTCATTGGGTGGTAAGCTTGTTCCCGCATAAACGCGAGGATATCTTGATCCTTCATCCACAAACCTCCTTTTTTGCGTGGTCCATTACCGCGCTTCCTTTTCACTCTTTACTATGTAGTATTCACCGCTCACACACATCGCAATCGGAATAGAGAAAAAGGCAGCAAGTCGCACTTGCTGCCTTTTGGCCATTCGTCTATTACGCTCCTGTTTTCATGAAATAACCGAGCAAAATCGCAAATATCATGAAAGCAACCGCAAATACAACGGTCAGCTTACCCAAAAGTGCGTCAATCCCACGAGCTTTTTGTTTACCCATGAGTTGCTCAGCACCGCCACCAATCGCTCCCGAAAGGCCGGCACTTTTACCAGATTGTAACAACACGACGATAATTAAGCCAATACTTGCAATCACAAGTAAAATTTTCGCAGCCAATGCCATCTTCATTCACCTCAAAACTTATTTCCAAGGCGGTAAAAAACCAATACATCTACTTTATCATAATTAAAAGCTATCAGCAAGCCGCCATCCCTGTCATATTCAGAGAAGTTCTACCAGAATGGTTCCAATCTATGCCGGGGAATAATATATAGAAGAAATGAGGATTCTATGTGTATAAAATGGAAAATGTGTACTTTCTTTGTCGGTTTATGAGTCGCCTTGCAACTGTCAAGATTTTGCCGTAAAATTGCAGTTGTACCTTTATAACTTGCTTTGGGAGGTCTTTGTCAGATGGCTGGGTCCAACAAAAAAGACATGAATCAAAACGACGTAATTGATTCCGCGAAGGCCTTTTTTACTTCGTTTGGTATCTTGTTTCTAGTTTTTCTCATTGCACTCGTAGGATCGATTATTTTCCCACCAAAACATGGGGAAGAAGCTGCAGGCGGCGGTGGAGCACCTACTGCCAACATTGATGCGGCTGCCATCTTTAAACAAAATTGCGCTTCCTGTCACGGTCAAAACCTGGAAGGGATCGTAGGACCGAACTTGACAAAAGTTGGTGCTACTCACAGCGCGGAAGATATCGCTAAGATCATCAAAGAAGGTAAAGGCGGCATGCCTCCAGGAATGCTGAAAAAACAACCGGAAATTCAAGCGGTTGCCCAATGGCTGTCTGAACACAAATAAGTACATAGATAGCCCGAACGAAAAAACACCGGAGACTCGTCCTCTTCGGTGTTTTCGGCATTAAGGAGGCAAAAGACAGCATATGACGACTAGACTGGATCTTGAAAACGTGGGAAAACAGATCTCCACCCTCCCCGAACAGTGGTTATTTCGAGATTTTACGGCGAGCATTACCGAACCAGAAATCATCGGTATCCTCGGCAAATCAGGCCAAGGCAAGAGCACATTGCTCCGAATATTGGGACGTTTGGATAAAGCAGATCGCGGCACGATTCGTCTCCAAAATAAAGATGTGAGTCTATGGGAGCCTGAAGCGTGGCGGATGACGATGAGCTATGTGGCACAACAACCGGTGATGCTCCTAGGCAATGTAGAAGACAATCTGCGAATCACGAGCGTACTTCATCAGCGCCCCTTTGACGAACAGCTGGCTCGCAACTATATGGAGCAACTGGCCATGGATCATCTCGATTGGGGGAAAAACGCCCAGCAGCTGTCGGGCGGGGAAAAGCAGCGCCTAGCCCTCATCCGCAGCCTGCTCTTACAGCCTTCCATCCTATTATTAGATGAAGTCACCTCTTCACTCGATGCCATCAGTAAACAGGCCGCAGAACGGCTTCTCGTCGATCTGCACACCCGTACCGGCACTACCTTGCTCTGGATCACACACGATCTGGATGAAGCCCAATGCACTTGCAAACGAATCTGGTTTATGGCGAACGGCCAACTCGAGGAAGACTCCCCCAGCCAAACCTTTTTTCGCACACCCCAATCCTTTGCAGCCCGTGATTTTCTGAACCACCAGACAGCGCCTGTTGCCGCATCAAGGGAGGGACTGTCTTGACCTACTACTCCATCTGGTTCGCGTTTGCATTCGTCCTCCTCGCACTCTTACTGTCCGTTTGGCAAAAGCTAGGCCTGGAAAAGGAAATTGCCATCGGCACGATTCGTTCCACCGTCCAGCTGATGCTGATCGGCTACGTCCTGCTGTTTGTTTTCCACTCCGACAACATTTGGTTTATCTTGATCCTGATCGTCATGATGGTGACCGTCGCATCGCGGAACGCCTCCAAACGCGGCGAACGATTACCCGGTATATTCTGGCGGATCGCCTGTGCCTTGAGTGTGACCGAAATCATTACGATGGGACTGTTAGTTGCGCTTGGGTTGGTGTCCCCTACCCCGCAATACCTGATTCCGATGAGCGGCATGATCATCGGCAGTTCGATGGTCGTCTGCGGCCTCTTTCTGAATCATATGAACCGTGAAACAGAGAGCTCCCGCGGAGAAATCGAAGCATTGCTCAGTCTGGGAGCCACACCACGTCAGGCGATTCAAAGTGTACTGAAGCGTGCAGTCAAAGCGAGCATGATCCCCACCTTTGATACGATGAAAACAATCGGACTCGTCCAACTTCCCGGGATGATGACAGGGATGATTGTCGCAGGTGCCAGCCCCATTGAGGCGGTCCGCTACCAAATTCTCATCATGCTGAGCTTTTCTTCCTCCGCTGCGATCTCTGCTGTGCTGATCAGCCTTTTGAGCTATCGCCTCTGGTTTACACGTGAATCCATCCTGCGTTCCTAATAGCCTTTCCACCAACTGCCAGGCATCTCGGCAGTTTTTTTTTCGTGAACTGTAATGAAATCTTGCTTGGATCGTCAAATTACAAGGAGAAAGAGCAAAGGTGGTTCAGGTATGGACAAAAACGGCTTGATAGAGCAATGGTTTCTGCGCTATGGCGATGATGTTTATAAGTTTCTCGTTTATTACACCGGCAGCCGAGACGTAGACGATCTGGTTCAGGACGTTTTTCTCAAAGCACTTGGTGCTGTCGGGTCATTTGAGGGAAGGTCCCAGCCCAAGACATGGCTCCTGACGATCGCCCGCCACACTGCGATCGATCACGCACGAAAAAAACGGTTGCGCAGCTGGCTTCCTGACATGTGGCTATCGAATCTGACATCCGATGAAAAAACACCTGAGGAGCTTCTGGATGTCCAGGAAGAACAGCAAGCCCTCTATCGAGCGATCCAACAACTGAAGCCTACTTATCGCGAGGTGCTCATCCTCAGAGGCATCAAAGGTCTGTCTGCCAAGGAAACAGCCGAAATCCTCAATTGGTCGGAAAACAAGGTCAATGTCACCCTGCACCGAGCCATGAAAGCTGTCAAAGACAAATTGGAGCTGGAGGGAAAGGAGCTGATCGGGAATGCCATTTAAAGCCGAGCAACTGCTTGAAGAACTGAGCAAGCTGCCTGATATCGAAATGCCGCCTGAAACCAAACGCAAAATTCTTACCACCATACGATCCAAGGAGGCTCACAACATGGAACATACAGTAAAAGCACGACGCTTCAGCCATTTAGGAAAAGGATTGGCTATCTGCTCTATTCTGGTCGCTACTTGCTGGATGGGAGCTACACTCATTGAGACCAATCAACCGACAGCACTGCCTGGGGTATCCAATGGTGCATCCCCTACTCCAACTACACCTAATCCGGCTCCACAGCCCAACCATGGTGCATCCCCTACTGCCCCTGTGGCTCCAAAGGGAGACGAGCTGCTGAACACGATACGCAAGCAAGCAGAAAAAGGAGCGGTCATCAATTCTCCTTACACCGTGGAGACTACGGTTTTCGATGACGTCGAAAAGGCTTGGGGTGCGCCTGACCGTACCGATTACGTCAATGGCCTCTCTTACGCTACCTATACAAAACGCGGGGTCGTATTCGGCTACAACAAAGGCATGCAGGTGGTCGATATCCGTTCTCTCGATCCAAACATACAAAAGATCACTTTGGCTGAGATCGAACAAAAATGGGGAAAACCGAATCGCGTCAGCGAATTTGGAGGCCAACAAATTTACACCTATGATGTGACCGATAAGTATCAGGTTAAATTCATCTTTGAACCTTCAGCACCCGACAGCAAAAAGCTTGTTCTCGTTCGTTACAACGTCTACTATCCACAAGGGAACAGAAACCTAATGGCTGACATGAACACCACGGAGCTGCTGCAAAACATTCGCGACCTAGCGAAAAACGGCCAAACCCTGGGCAGTGAGGTCCGTGTGGAAAAAGACATGTTTGACACCTTAGAAAAACAGTGGGGCAAACCAGATACTGTCTCTTATGTTAACGGCATCACATACAATACGTACCGAAATCGCGGTCTCGTCTTTGGCTTTAATAAAGGGATGCAAATCGTGGACATCCGATCCTACAATTATCAGCTGCAGTACGCTTCGTTAACTGATGTCGTGAAAACGCTGGGCAAACCACAAAGTACAACCAACGTCGCAGGCCAAACCATCTACACGTACAAAGTGAATGATAAATACGAGCTAAAAATCGTCTTCTCCGGTGTCGCCAATGGAAACAACGATACGAAGCTCTTCATCGATCATGTCAACGTCTTTTATCCAAGAGGGACCATCAACAATATGGCAGGATAAGATAAAATGAAAGCCCTGCATATAAAAAGAAGACGACCAGAGCCCGCTCGCTCCAGTCGTCTTCTTCATTTTTTCCTTATTTACCGATGATGTAGCCTTCCAGCTCATCCAGTACTTTATTTGCTGCGATTACGCCACCGGACGTGTTCCAGATGGTGTCATCCACTTTAAACGCTTTGCCTGCTTTTACTACATTCAGGTTTTTCCAGAGGGAATCGTTAGTCCATTCTTGTTCCAGTTTGGACGCTTCGCCTTTTCCAGTTTCGTAAGTGAAGTAGAACAAGATATCGCCGTCCATTTCTGGAATACGTTCTTTTGTTACTTCAGCTGCGAACTCTTCCTTGTTTTGGGAAGCTGGACGAGCCAGGCCGAGATCTTTGAAGATGGCCCCAGTGAAGGTGTCATTATAGTAAATGCGAACTTTACCTGGCATGAAGCGCACGACGGAAACTTCTGTTTTCAGCTTGTCGCCTGCTTTTGCTTTGAATTCCTCAACGCGTTTGTTCCAGTCAGCGATGACTTTCTCGCCTTCTGCTTTCTTGTTCAGAGCTTCAGCAAACAGAGAGAAGTTTGCTTTCCAGTCGCCGCGTGGCTCATCGACGAAAACGGTTGGAGCAATTGCGCTCAGTTGTTGATACACTTTCTCTTGGCGGAATTTCATCCCCAGAATCAGGTCAGGCTTCAGTGCAGCGATCGCTTCCAGGTTTGGTTGAGACTCAGAACCGACTACTTTTACACCGTCCAATTGTGGTTTTACGAAATCGTAGAACGTGGTTGGATCAGTAAAGGAACCTACAGCACCGACAGGTTTTACACCCAGTGCGAGCAAAGTTTCAACACCTTGCGTAGTCAGCATAACGACACGTTGCGGTGTTCCTTTAATAATCGTTTCACCCATTGCGTGTTTGACTGTGATGGATTGATCAGAACTGCCTGTGTTGCCAGCGCTACCGGCAGCTTGTTCAGTTGGCTTTTGTTCGGCTGGCTTTTGCTCAGCCGCTTGCTGACCACCACCGCAACCGGTAACGATCAACAGCATGGCCATCAGGACAGCAAAAAATGCTTTACCGCCTGTGGTCCGATATGTACGTGAAAACATGATGAAAGGACCCCTTTCCCTTTTTACAATCATAATGAGATTGAGAATTAGCATCAATGACAATGATTATCCTACCGTCATCCCTGTAAGAAGTCAACAAGAAATTGATAATGACTATCAACATCATTGACACATCCCTTTCCTGCATCTAAACTTAACCTTGTTACTATTGTCACTCTAATGAAAGCAAACCGCTTATTAAAGGATGTAACTGCCATGAATGCTTTGTTGTCTAGCAATTTTCGTAAAATTTTGGGAGTAGTCGCTGCTATCCTTCTTCTTACTTATCTTAGCTATGCCAGCCTCGTTTTTGGCGTGATCGATACCAGTTGGCAAACGGCTATCGATGCATACACACACTTCAATGGAACAAACGAGCACATCGTCATTAAAGAAGTCCGTGTCCCGCGCGTGCTGAATGGACTCACCGTTGGTTTTTGCCTCGGGGTCGCAGGCATGCTGTTACAATCTTTGACAAGAAATCCCGTAGCAGATGTAGAGCTGTTTGGTCTGAATGCTGGCGCTTCGGTTTTCGTCGTGTTCGCCGTAACCTTCTTTGGTATCAGCTCCTTGACCGAGTTCACCTGGATCGCCTTCCTTGGCTCTGCAGTAGCAGGTCTTATCGTCTACGTGCTCGGCTCCTTGGGACGGGATGGACTGACACCGGTCAAGCTCGTGCTGGCTGGTGCCGCGATCACCGCTCTTGCAGGATCGGTTCGGCACGGCATGATGGTATTGAATGAAAAAGCAACGGACGAGGTCCTCTTTTGGCTCGCTGGTTCGATCGGCGGAAGAAAACTCGAATACCTCTCCGCTGTTTTTCCTTACATGCTGATTTCATGGATCGCTGCCTTTTTGCTGGCTCGCCCCATTCAGACACTTCTCATGGGGGATGATGTAGCCAAGGGTTTGGGTCAAAGAACTCTGCTCGTAAAAGTTCTCACCGGCGTAGTCATCGTGCTTTTGTCCGGCAGTTCGGTCGCCGTTGCAGGGCCTATCGGATTTGTCGGTCTCGTGACTCCCCACCTCGCTCGTTATTTTGTGGGAATCAGCACGGCATGGGGAATTTTGTACAGCGGTCTGCTCGGCTCCATTTTATTGCTTATATCAGACATCGCTGCACGCTTTATTGCGATGCCTGCTGAAGTACCTATTGGCGTCATGACAGCCCTCATCGGCATCCCGTTCTTCATCTATGTCGCACGAAAGGGGCTGGAAAAAGAATGAAAGAGTACCTGCCTCTACGCTTTGGCAAAACATCCGTTCAATTACATAAGAAAACAGTGGTCTTCACCTCCCTGGCCGTGCTGCTGACGATCGCGGTGGCTGTCGTCAGTCTGGGAATGGGTGAGATGTACATCCGCCCGCTAGACGTCGTAAAGGCTTTGCTCGGCTTTGGCACGGAGCAAGATGCCCTGATTGTCCAGCAGTTCCGCATGCCGCGGATTATCATCGCGATTCTGGTAGGTGCTGCACTAGCGGCTGCAGGTGCCATCATGCAAGGGATCATACGCAATCCACTGGCTGCCCCGGACATTCTTGGCATTTCAGGCGGGGCATCCGTCGCGGCTGTTTCGTTTCTGCTCTTGTTTGAAACGGTCAGTATCAAGTGGCTGCCTCCTGTCGCCTTTCTCGGAGCCATGGTTACGACAATTCTTCTCTATGTGCTTGCTTGGAAAAAGGGCGTGACCCCATTGCGGCTCGTTTTGATTGGGGTAGGCATTAAAATCGCCGCAGGAGCCGTCGTTACCCTCTTGATCACGTTCAGCCCTTTTCTCCTGCAAAACAAAGCCTTGCTCTGGCTGACAGGCAGCATCTACGGTGTGGATTGGAATGATGTCGTCATGATTCTACCGTGGATCGTTCTTTTGATTGCGGTCGCAGCCCTGCTTGCGAGAAGAGTGAACATCCAGCAACTCGGGGATGATATCGCCACCAGCTTGGGGAGCTTCCTCCAGCTGGATCGTTTTCTCCTCCTGATCATTTGTGCCGCGTTGACCGGTACGGCTGTCTCAGTAGGAGGAGACATCAGCTTTGTTGCTTTGCTGGCACCACACATCGCCAAGCAGTTGATCGGACCCTCTTTTGGTGGGGCCCTTCCATTATCAGCCTTTATTGGTTCCTTGATTGTCTTGATTGCCGATTTGATCGGCCGTGTTGCCTTTTCACCCATCGACATTCCGGTTGGCGTCTTTACTTCGGCAGTCGGCGCCCCGTTTTTCATTTACCTGCTTTACAAAAATCGAAATCGCTAGTGGAAGGAGACGAACGATTATGCAAGCACTGGAAACCCGTCAGCTCACGTTGTCCTATGGAGAGCGCAATATCATTGAAGCGCTGGATCTGAATATTCCCCGCGGAAAAATTTCGGTTTTTATCGGAAGCAATGGCAGCGGTAAGTCTACGCTGCTTCGTTCCTTGGCCCGCCTGCTCAAACCAAAAGAGGGTGCGATCCTGCTCGAGGGCGAATCAATCGCCAAGCGTTCGACCAAGGAAGTGGCAAAACGACTAGCGATCTTGCCACAAGGACCGACCGCTCCTGAAGGCTTGACCGTCCTCCAGCTAGTCAAGCAAGGTCGTTATCCCTACCAAAACTGGCTTCAGCAATGGTCGGAAGAAGATGAAAAGATGGTGACGCGCGCCCTGGAGGCTACCCAGCTCACCGCCCTCTCCAATCGCCCTGTCGACTCACTCTCTGGAGGACAGCGTCAACGTGCATGGATCGCGATGACACTGGCACAAGGTACGGAGACCATTTTGCTGGATGAACCGACTACGTACCTCGATATGTCCCATCAGATCGAAATTCTGGATCTGCTGTTCGAACTGAACGAAACGGAGCAACGCACCATTGTCATGGTGCTGCATGATTTGAATCTCGCTTGCCGCTATGCGCATCACATAGTCGCAGTCCACAATCAGACTGTCGTAGCCGAGGGCACACCAGACAACGTTCTGACGACTGATCTCGTACGCACCGTGTTTGATATGGATTGCCAGATCACGAATGACCCGCTGTATGGTACTCCAATGTGCATCCCTTACAGCAAAAGCCGCCTGGCAGCTGCTGTCCTGAAAAAAAAGCCTGCTCTGCTCTCTTAATACCTGCGCACAAAAATACTGCTCCTTTGCTGGGAGCAGTATTTTTTATTTACTCTTGCTGTCACAAAGGGTGAACTCTTAGGCACCTTCCTCGCTTTCCCCATACAATGTAGCATCGTCTGTATTAATCTGTAGAAAGGGAGGATGTGCGATGTATCAAGTACAACCAATCATAGGAATGCAACAGCCGACAACGCCTACCACTCTTCCCTCATTCCGCAATCAACTACGGGAAGCGTGCATCCGCGTACCAAAAGTGTACGATTGGCTACTGGCTACTCGTTGGGAGCGATTCAAGATCCCCCTCTCAGTTCATTGCCGTCACCTATTGCAGGAAGCATTAGACGCGGGTCAAGAAATCTACGTGCAATGTCTGGATCCATTTTCACCTACTCGTTCCAAGGATCGTTCCTGCTGTGCACTCCCTTCTCCTCACAAAACCAAGATCAACGTGAGAGGCAATATGGTTCCTGTTGGTATTGTCAGTACACTGTTCCAGACGAACGTGACCCTCTTTTTCTTTGCGGACTGCCGGTTGCTTTTTGATTTTTCACCTACAATACAAATGGAACATGAGATTGTCGTTTGCTTGCCAGAGCCATTGGATGAGAAAAACATCCTGTGTCGGATCGCTACCGGTGAATGCCTTCCCTTTACCGGCTTTTTGGCGAATGGCATGATCGAGCTAGAATTGTTTCTCTGCCAGGAAATCATCGTAGAGGCACACGTCCAGCTGGAACTCATGGCCAAGAATGGTACGCCTCGCCTCCATCCTTTTCCCGTCCGGCCGCGTATTCCTCGCTTGCGACTCGACTCGATACAGGAAAAAGGGCTGCATCCACGGTAGTTAACCTCGTGGATACAGCCCTTTTCTTATGCGTTTCGCTTCTTTACTTTTTCAGGTTGTAGAATGCAGCACGTCCGCCGAAACGGGAAGTATCGCCCAGCTCATCCTCGATGCGGAGCAATTGGTTGTACTTCGCCACGCGGTCAGTACGGGAAGGAGCACCCGTCTTGATTTGACCCGCATTGGTCGCTACTGCGATATCAGAGATGGTGGAGTCTTCGGTTTCACCGGAACGGTGGGAAATAACAGCTGTGTATCCTGCGCGTTTCGCCATTTCGATCGCTTCAAAGGTCTCTGTCAGCGTACCGATTTGGTTTACTTTCACGAGAATAGAGTTTCCTGTAGCTGTTTCAATACCACGTGCCAGACGCTCGGTGTTGGTTACAAACAGGTCGTCACCTACGAGCTGCACTTTGCTGCCCAGTTTGTCAGTCAGTGCTTTCCAGCCATCCCAGTCATCTTCAGACAGACCGTCTTCGATGGAGATGATCGGGTATTTGCTCACCAGATCCTCGTAGAACGCGATCATTTCTTCCGTTGTTTTTACGACGCCTTCCCCTTCGAAGTGGTATTTGCCGTCTTTGTACATTTCGGTTGCCGCCACGTCGAGTGCGAGGAATACGTCTTTACCAGGCTCGTAGCCAGCTGCTTTGATCGCAGCCAGAATGGTTGTGATCGCTTCTTCGTTGGATTTCAAGTTTGGTGCAAAACCACCTTCATCCCCAACAGCTGTGCTCAGACCTTTTTCAGACAGCACTTTTTTCAGGGAATGGAAGATTTCTGCCCCTGTGCGCAGCGCTTCTTTAAAGGATTCTGCCCCTACAGGCATCACCATGAATTCTTGAATGTCGACGGTGTTGTCTGCGTGCTTACCACCGTTGAGGATGTTCATCATAGGTACAGGCAGCGCTCTTGCGTTGAATCCGCCCAAGTAATTGTACAAAGGAAGCCCCAAGGAATCTGCTGCTGCACGAGCTACTGCCATGGAAACGCCCAGGATCGCATTCGCGCCCAGCTTGCCTTTATTATCCGTACCATCCAGCTGGAGCATCGCCATATCTACACCGACTTGATCCAGTGCATCCATGCCGATCAGCTCAGGCGCGATGATTTCGTTTACGTTTTCTACCGCTTTCAGCACGCCTTTGCCCAAGTAACGGGATTTGTCGCCATCACGCAGCTCTACCGCTTCATAAGCACCGGTAGAAGCACCCGATGGAACGGCAGCGCGTCCCATCGAACCGTCTTCCAAGTATACTTCTACTTCCACAGTTGGGTTACCGCGGGAATCCATAATTTCGCGTGCGTAGATGTCAGTAATCATCGCCATTTCTCATCCATCTCCTTTTTTTCGTGCGGGTCTCCCCACATTTATTCGTAGCTTACAGCAGGCACCATTTCAGTTTGTGCCAGAGCGAGCTATTTTGCAAGTAACGATTTGCCTGACATTTCTGTAGGTTGTGGGACGCCCAAGAGCGCAAGCAATGTAGGCGAAAGGTCAGCCAAAATACCGTCTTCTCTCAGAGTCGCGCCTTCCTTTGTCACGATGACTGGCACTGGGTACGTACTGTGCGAAGTGATCGGACGTCCGTTTGGATCCAGCATCAGATCGGCATTGCCGTGGTCGGCCGTAATGACCGCAACGCCACCTTTTGCTGTGATTGCCTCAACTACCCGACCCAGGCATGTGTCTACTGTTTCTACCGCCTTGATGGTCGGCTCCATTTTTCCAGAGTGACCTACCATGTCACAGTTGGCAAAGTTGAGGATGATTGCATCAAAATTGTCCGCTTCGATCTCAGCTACGACCGCATCGGTCAGCTCGATCGCACTCATCTCCGGCTGTAAATCGTAGGTCGCTACCTTAGGTGAAGGAATGAGAATGCGCGTCTCACCCGGAAACTCCTGTTCACGTCCGCCACTAAAGAAGAACGTCACGTGCGGATATTTTTCCGTTTCAGCAATGCGCAGTTGCTTGAGCCCTTGTTGGGAAAGGACCTCACCGAGCGTATTGTCCAGGTTGGAAGGCTTGTAAGCTACATATCCACTTACAGACTCAGAGAAATGAGTCAAGCAGACGAAGTGCAGATCGCGCGGATGGTTCTCTCCCCGATCAAATCCACGGAAATCCTCGTTCGTAAACGCCTGTGAAATTTGAATCGCACGGTCAGGACGGAAATTGTAGAAGATGATAGCATCGCCGTCTTGAATGGTGGAAACAGGCGCACCTTGGTCATCTACAATGACCGTTGGCATGACGAATTCGTCCATAATGGACTTCTCGTACGATTCTTTAACTGCTACAATCGGATCCTGATACTGCGGAGCATCTGCATACACCATCGCGCGGTACGCTTTCTCGATCCGCTCCCAGCGCTTGTCGCGGTCCATGGCATAATAGCGCCCTTGCACCGTAGCGATCTTCCCTACTCCGATTTCGGCGATCTTGGCTTGCAGCTGTTCGATGTATCCTACGGCACTGTCTGGCGATACGTCGCGTCCGTCCAAGAAGCCGTGAATGTAGACCCGATCATAGTCTTGCTCCTTCGCCATCTCAAGAATCGCGAACAAGTGGGCAATATGGCTGTGCACGCCTCCGTCGGACAACAATCCGAACAGATGCAGCTGCTTGTTGTTTTCTTTTACGTGACGGAACGCATCCAGCAAGGTTTCATTTTCAAAAAACTCACCTTCCCGGATCGATTTGGTGATACGTGTCAAGTCTTGATAGACCACGCGTCCTGCTCCGATGTTGAGATGACCAACCTCAGAGTTGCCCATCTGTCCCTCAGGCAAACCAACCGCGAGCCCACTCGCTTCCAGAGTTGCATGGGGATAGTGATTCCAGTAACGGTCAAAGTTCGGTTTTTTCGCTTGTGCCACCGCGTTGCCATACGTCTCGTCACGCAGGGCAAAGCCATCTACAATCAGTAGCGCAACCGGTTTCGGCCGATGTGCCATCTGTTTCTCCTCCTATTGCTGCGAAGCTCCGTTTACGAGCTGCAAGTAACTGTCTGCAACCAGGCTCGCCCCTCCAACCAGTGCTCCGTCGATATCCGGTTGAGCCATGTAGCTGGCGATGTTCTCCGGTTTGACGCTGCCACCGTATTGAATGCGAACCTGCTCTGCCGTCTCCTGACCAAAGCGCTCGGCGATGACCTGACGAATGATTGCGATCGTCTCGTTGGCATCCTCCGCTGTAGAAGACTTGCCTGTTCCGATTGCCCAGATCGGTTCGTAGGCGATGACGACGTCCGCTAGCTGCGCTGCATCCAGACCAGCCAAAGCGCCCTCTGTCTGCGTACGAACGACAGCTGCTGTCTCGCCTGCTTCCCGCTGCTCCAGGCTTTCTCCGACGCATACGATTGGCAGCAGTTCATGCTTTAATGCAGCCAGCACTTTTTTATTGACGGTCTCGTCTGTCTCATGAAAATACTGACGACGCTCGGAATGTCCGAGGATGACATACTTTACACCGATTTCTTTCAACATGCTCGGGCTGATCTCTCCAGTGAATGCACCTTGCTCTTCAAAATGCATGTTTTGTGCGCCCAAGGCGATATCCGTTCCGGAGAAGATCTGACCCAATGCAGGTAGTGCGGTAAAAGGAGCGCATACTACCTTGTCCACCCCAGCCTTTGTGCTGCCCGCCTTGGCTTCCTGTGCAAATGCAGTCGCCTCGGCAATCGTTTTAAACATCTTCCAGTTCCCTGCGATAATTGGTGTTCTCAAGAGATCTCCCCCTATTCGTTATCCGCAAGCACCGCTACGCCCGGCAGTTCTTTTCCTTCCATGAATTCCAGGGAAGCACCACCGCCCGTGGAAATGTGTGTCATTTGTTCGGCGACGCCTGCTTTTTCTACTGCTGCAACCGAGTCTCCACCGCCGATGATGGTCGTACCGGAGCATTCGGACATCGCCTTCGCTACGCCGATTGTTCCCCCTGCAAAGGCATCCATTTCAAATACACCCATCGGTCCGTTCCATACAACAGTTTTGGAATCGACAATTACTTGATGGTATTGTTCTACGGTTTTCGGCCCGATATCGAGTGCCATCCAACCGTCTGGGATTGCATCGATGGTCACGGTCTGCTTTTGGGCATCTGCAGCAAAACGGTCTGCTACGATGACATCGACTGGCATGAGCAGCTGCACACCGCGCTCTTTTGCCTGCTCCATCAGCGTACGTGCCAAATCGAGTTTGTCTTCCTCACACAAAGAAGCACCGATATGAAAGCCTTGCGCTTTGAGGAACGTGTTTGCCATTCCGCCGCCGATGATCAGATGATCGACTTTGGTTAGCAGATTTTCGATGACTGCTATTTTATCTTTGACCTTCGCACCGCCGACAATCGCCGTAAACGGACGCTCTGGACGGGAAAGAGCTCCACCCATGAAGCGGATTTCTTTTTCCATCAAGAGTCCTGCCACAGCCGGTATGTATTCTGCGATTCCCGCTGTAGAGGCATGAGCGCGATGCGCTGTTCCAAAAGCATCGTTCACAAACAAATCAGCAAGTGCTGCAAAGCTTTTCGCGAGTTCCGGATCGTTCTTTTCTTCTCCCGCATGGAAGCGCACGTTTTCCAACAGGATGACGTCTCCTGCTTCCATATCCTTCACTGCTGCTTCCACTTCTGCTCCGATGGAATCATCCAGCTTCTTTACGTCCTTGCCCAAAAGGGTAGTCAAATGGGCAGCGACCGGGGTCAGACGCATCTCTTCCACTACTTGCCCTTTAGGACGGCCAAAATGGCTTGCCAGGATTACTTTTGCCCCTGCTTCCACCAG
>JARDZO010000094.1 GCA_029240815.1 Brevibacillus sp. | reverse complement strand
GATGCGACGATATCCTCTGCCTTTTTTTGCATAACGGGGTCCAATGTCGTATGAATCTTCAAGCCCCCGTGAATAAACAATTCCTCATCAATGCCGTACTTGTTCTTCACCAGATTGGCGATATAGTCGCGGAAATAAGGCGCTTGTTCTGCTGCACTTTCCGAAGAGCTCTCTTTCAGCTTAATGGTTTCGGCAAATGCTTGCTCGGCTTGCTTTTCGGTGATCATACCATCGCGTTCCATTGCATCCAGAATCAGCTTTTGCCGTGACTTTGCTTTTTCGAAATCGTTAAAAGGGGAGTAATACGAAGGACCTTTTGGAATTCCTGCCAGCATGGCACTTTCCGCGATGCTCAAACTCTTGGCGTCTTTGCCAAAGTACGTTTGCGCGGCAGCTTGTGCGCCGTAAGCGGAGTGCCCGTAGTAGATCTGGTTCATATACATCTCCAGAATCTCGTCCTTGCTATAGTTCAGCTCCAATTGGATCGCGAGCAGTGCTTCCTTGATTTTCCGTTCCCACGTTTTGTCCAGACTGAGATACAGATTTCGCGCTAATTGCTGGGTGATCGTACTGGCTCCTTGACGCATGTCCATGTTGATGACATCCACGTACGCTGCTTTGGCCAATCGTCTCCAGTCAAAGCCGTAATGCTCCCGAAACGATCGGTCTTCAATGGCGATGGTCGCATCGACGAGGGCAGGAGCGATATCACCAATCGGTACGACGATCCGGTTTTCACCGCGATGCATGGTGTCCAGTACATCTCCTGTAGAGGCGTAAATGGTCGTTGTCTGTTTGATGAATGTCTCTGGCAACGGCTGCGAACGTAAATACAAGATCAGGAGCAGGGCGGCAAAAGAAACGCATAATAGGCTGAGAATGACAAATTTTACGAATTTCTTGGTCCAACGAAGATAACGGAGCAAGGGCGCTTCCTGAATCACTTCCATGTGCCTTTCCTCCTTTCTCCCGATGGATTGTCAGAATCGGGACATACTAAGACACAAGTTAATCCTAGTATGGCTCAGCAATCCGCTGGATAAACTTCCCTTAGCCAATGAAAGGAAACTTGCCCAAAAAAACCTTGCATTTTGAAGGACAGCCACTATAATTTTCTTGTACTATCAGAAAGTATTGATATTCTAATGTTTGATAGTTCGAGCGCAACATAGCGGTACTTCAACCAAGGGAAAAGTATTTTTCCTTTGGGTGCTAAGGTTGCCCTAAAAGGCTTGGCAAAGTCAAGACTTCTAATAAATGCGGTTACTTGAAGGAGGTTACATAACCATGAACATGGAATTGTGGTACACCGAGAAACAAACGGAAAATCACGGGATTACAACGAAAATTACTGACACCCTATACAGTGAAAAAACCGAGTTTCAACAAATCGATGTCATTACTACCAAGCAATTTGGTCGCATGTTAGTGCTCGACGGCATGGTTATGACCACCGATGTCGATGAGTTTGTTTACCATGAGATGATTACTCACGTAGCGCTCAACACTCACCCGAACCCGAAAAAGGTACTGGTAGTAGGCGGCGGCGACGGCGGAGCGATCCGCGAAATCGTGAAGCATCCATCTGTGGAAAAAGCGGTATTGGCTGAAATCGACGGTGGCGTAATTGAGTCCTGCAAAAAATACTTCCCTGAGATCGCAAGTGCGCTGACCGGTAATTCCCGCGTTGATGTGCAAGTGATCGATGGCATCAAGCACATTCATGACCACAAAGGCGAGTACGATGTGATCATGGTTGACTCCACAGAACCAGTTGGACCGGCTGTAGGCCTGTTCGAAAAAGGTTTCTATCAAGGCATCCATGACGCTCTGAAACCTGATGGCATCATGGTAGCGCAAACCGAATCGCCATGGTTCAACCGTGAGCTGATCAAGCGTGTATTCAAAGATCTGAAATCGATCTTCCCGGTTACCCGTCTCTATACCTGCAGCATCCCGACCTATCCATCCGGTCTGTGGAGCTTCACGATCGCTTCCAAGCAGCACGATCCCTTGGAAGTAGATCCATCCCAAATCAAAACTTTGGATACCAAATACTACAATGCGGAACTTCACCACGCTGTCTTCAAACTCCCGAACTTTGTGGCTGAGCTGACCCGCGACTAATCGGAGGAGGACGAAGAAGAATGCGTTTTGACGAAGCATACTCCGGCAACGTCTTTATCCGTAGCCACGGAAATTACGAGGAGAGCCAGGCAGTCATCTACGGTATGCCAATGGACTGGACAGTAAGCTTCCGTCCGGGTTCCCGTTTTGGCCCTGCTCGCATCCGCGAAGTATCCATCGGTCTGGAAGAGTACAGCCCGTACCTCGACCGATTGCTCGAAGACATCAAGTACTTTGATGCAGGCGATATTCCGCTTCCTTTTGGGAATGTGGAAGGCAGTCTGGATATGATCCGCAATTTCGTTGCGAAGGTTCTGGAAGACGGCAAGTTCCCGTTCGGTCTGGGTGGCGAGCATTTGGTTTCCTGGCCTGTATTCCAAGCCGTTTATGAAAAGTACAAGGATATGGTGGTTTTCCACTTTGACGCGCATACGGACCTTCGCGACAATTACGAGGGATATCAGTACTCCCATTCCACTCCGATCAAAAAGGTGTGCAACCTGATCGGTGGAAAGAACGTTTACTCGTTCGGTATTCGCAGCGGTATGCGCGAAGAGTTCGAGTGGGCGAAAGAAAACATGCACCTGTACAAATACGACGTGCTGGAGCCAGTGAAAAAGGTGTTGCCAACCATCGGCAACCGCCCGATTTACCTGTCGATCGATATCGATGTGCTCGATCCGTCCCACGCGCCGGGTACCGGTACGACAGAAGCAGGCGGCATCACTTCCCGAGAGGTAGCGCCTGTATACGACCACAGTGAAATGACGCAAATCGTTGCATCCAAAATCGTGCGCGAGCTGCTGCTGAGCTTTGTAAAATAACAGACGATTGTCAAACGTCTCCGGATGCAAAAACCGGAGGCGTTTTTATGTCTTGCTTAAATGACAGATTATTTTTAAACATTTTAGTTTACAAAATATAATAATAAAGGTACGATGTTCTCGAGAAGGTTTAACGGGGGAGTTGTTTCCTATGAAGGAAGTTTTTGCTGACGTTGATTTTCGTAAATTATTTTTCTCTAATCTTTTTTCCGGATTTGGCCAAGGCATGACGATGATCGGGATCGCATGGTATCTGGTAGAAACGACAGGCTCAGCCCAACTTCTAGGCTCCACGATGTTCACCTCTGCCGTCTTGATGTTTTTTATTGGCCCCTACATTGGCACCTTGATTGATCGCTATTCCCGCAAAAAAATGCTGCTGGTTGAAAATATGATTGGCTTCAGTGTACTCGGTGCCTTGGCAGTATGGGGCTTTTTTGGCTCGTACGTCGAATGGATGCTCATCGCGATATATCTCGTAACGACTTTTATGTACCAGATTCATTATCCGGCTCAATCCGCGTTGGTACAGGAAGGGTTTGAACCGAGACATTACAATAGCATTAATAGCTTGTTGGAGATCGAAGGACAGACGGCTTCCGTTCTCGCGGGCGGGGTCGCCGGCTATCTATTGAGTTCATACGGCTTGCATATCGTCATCCTGTTTAATGCGCTGACCTATCTGTTTGCATTCGGTTTGCTGTCCACCATGAAATACACCTTTACCTTGGAGGGCGAAGCCAAGGCAAACCAGGGAGTCAATTGGCTGGGACAGCTCGGGCAAAGCTGGCGATACATACGGGAGAAGCGAGGGTTCCTGGTCTTTGGAATCTCGGCGATGATGCCATTCATCGCGATCATGGCGAGCAACCTGTTAAAGCCAGTGTATGTGAGCCAGACGCTAAAGGCAGACGTCTCGATCTTTTCGCTCGGAGAAATGGCCTATGCCATAGGAGCGGTGGCTGCTGGCGTGCTCGTCTCCATCATGGTTGCCAAAATGGGGCAATTGTCAGCGATCGTGGGCAACACACTGCTGTTCGCAATCGTGATTGTTGCAATGGTTTCCTTGCCATATGGTTGGGCGCTGGTAGCATCCTACATGGTGTACGGCTGGTGTAATGCTTCTGTCCGCCTGATTCGGCAATCTCTCTATATGACGATCGTACCCAAACATTTTATGGGGCGAGTCATGAGCTTTTTCAATTCAATCGGAATGATGATGCGTCTGGTGTTGATTGGCCTTTTTACGATGATGATCGATTATACAGGGGCAAGTACAGGGTATTTGGTTCTGGCAGGTCTATTGCTGCTGGCTGCTGTCGGTATCGCCACTACGATGCGTTCCATGCTCGCTGAGGCTCATGCCCAGGCCGCGGTTGCAACGGAAGAGCATTGAAGGGTAAAATGAACCGAAGTAAAAGAATGTGGATTGGACGAAAAAGTGGAGAGTGGAAACAGTCATGCTAGAGGTGCAAATCGAATTGACAGCCAAACACCGTGTAGACGGTGACTGGGAGGAAACGACCCACTCCTATAGAGGGAAATGTGTGCAAAAGGTCGGGGCCTGGTATTTGACCTACAAAGAGCAGGTAGAAGGCGCAGGAGAGGTAAGTACGACTCTCAAGCTGACGGAACAGTTGATCACGCTCGTACGCCAAGGCGGAGTATCGACAAGACAGCAGTTTGAAAAGGGAGCGAGCACCCATTCCAGCTATCAGAGCCCGTACGGCCCGTTTGCCATGGAGACCCATACGAATAAGCTGCGCATTCGCTATGAGCAAAAGATGCCTGCCCGCGTAGACCTCGCTTACCAGCTGTGGATGAATGAGCAGTACGCCGGAGAGCACGAACTGACCATAGAGGTACGGAAATAAGCCGCCCTTGGCAAGGGCGGTTTTTTACACGTACAATAGGAGTACTGTGAATGGAGCAAAAGGGGGACGTATGCATGATGTTTGCGCTTGTGAACGGACTGATTGCCGGTCTCGCTTTGGCAGCGTTTCTGGCGTTGGGAGATGGTTTGTTTGGCACCAGCACGTTTTCCGTGTTGATTGATGTCAGCTATGTGCCAGGAATGGAAAACCTGCCTTCTATTGTCGAACTGTTCATCCACCTGCTCATCAGCCTGGTAATTGCGTATGTATGGGTGCATTTTTATCCACGGGGCCGTGGTGTAGAAGCAGCAAAGTACGTATGTTACTGGATGCTGGCTTTTGCGGCTGCGTTTCTGCCGTTTAGCTTGTTGAGCGGATCTGCTCTTTCATGGACTGCGCTTTTGATCTGGGTGCTGGGACACCTGCTATATACGACGGTACTCGTGGTGCAAGTGAAAAGATGCCGTGAGTGATGATACTTGTATAAAAACAATGTGCCGAATATTCGGCATAGTGATGATTTTTTGGCAGCAAGGGTGAAGGGAGTGAATGCCGGGATGCCATTGTCCGATACAGTGGAAATGTTACAGGCGATCCTCGGGGCCATTGACGAAGGGATTCACGTGGTAGATGCCAGCGGGATAACGATTTTCTATAATCATGTGGCAGCCAAACTGGATGGGCTCACCTCGGAGGAGGTCTTGGGAAAGCCGTTGCTCGAGGTGTTTCCTTCATTGGATCGCGAATCCAGTACATTACTCCGGGTAATTGATAGCGGAGAATCGATCTACAATCAGCCACAGGTCTATAAAAACTGGAAGGGCGTGCGTGTAGAGACGATCAATACTACTTTGCCGGTACGCGTCGGCAAGCGCTTGGTCGGTGCCGTCGAGGTCGCGAAAGACATCGGAAAGCTAAAGGAGCTGTCAGAGCGTCTGGTCGATCTGCAGGCACAGATCAGCAAGCCCAAGCGAACGAAGCGTACTTCAGATGGACTTTCCTTTCAATTCGAAGATATTTTGACCAGCAACGAAGAGATGAATCAAGTGAAAGAGCGTGCTCGCCGGGCAGCGCGTACGTCGTCTCCCGTGTTGATATACGGCGAGACAGGTACTGGAAAAGAGCTTTTCGTACAATCCATTCACCAGGCATCAGCGCGTAGCAGCAAGCCGTTTATCGCTCAAAACTGTGCGGCGCTCCCTTCTTCTCTTCTGGAAAGCTTGCTATTCGGTTCGACAAAAGGGAGCTTCACGGGAGCGGATGACAGGCCGGGTCTGTTTGAGCTGGCTGATGGAGGTACCTTGTTTTTGGATGAGCTAAACAGCATGCCGCTGGATTTGCAGGCCAAGCTGCTCCGTGTGTTGCAGGACGGTCAGATCCGTCGTATCGGTGGCAGCCAGCAGATCAAAGTCGATGTGCGCGTGATCGCAGCAGTCAATGAACCGCCGAAACTCCTTGTCCAACAAGGATTGATGCGTACAGACCTGTATTACCGGATCAATGTAGTGTCGTTCGAATTGCCGCCTTTGCGCAGGCGGAGGGAGGACATTAATCTTTTGGTGAGCCATTTCCTCGATAAGTTCAACCAGCAATTCGGCATGAATGTACAAGGAATCAGCCCCGAAGTAAAGGGATTGTTTGCCTCTTATGCGTGGCCGGGAAATGTACGTGAGCTGGAGCATGTCGTTGAGGCTGCGATGAATATGGTCGAGTCGGATACGATCGAGGTGGATCACCTGCCCCCGCACTCGCTGGAGAGACCGATGGGGCAATCGACAGCGGAGACAGGGATGCCAGCTACGTTGCTGCAAGCTGGGGAAGGGCGTTCATTACCCGAACTGATGAGGAAAATGGAGGAGCAAGTCATCCAAGAAGCGATGAAATCGACGGAAGGCAACGTACTTCGGGCAGCAAAGCTACTGGGAATACCACGCCAAACCTTGCAGTACAAACTGAACCAGCGAACGAATCCATTAAATTAACTGCCGAAAATTCGGCACAAAAATCGATGGAGAATAGAGGAGGAACGGCAGTTAGAAGCCGACAAAACGCTCTATTCCTTATTTTCTAAATTTTTTGATTTGGTTGGCACGACCCTTGCATCTCTTGTTTGGTGAGTGAAAGACAACAGCTTCACCACTGACGAGAGGAGATGTAACACGATGACAGTAGCAACTAAGCGTGACTGGCGCCAACTTGAACTTTGGAAAGATGTAACAGACGAACAATGGAATGACTGGATGTGGCAGCTGACCCACACCATTAAAACAGTAGATGATCTCAAACAGGTGATCAATCTGACGCCTGAAGAAGAAGAAGGCGTACGCATTTCCACTCAGACGATCCCATTGAATATTACCCCATACTACGCGAGCCTGATGGATCCAGACGATGCAAAAGATCCGGTGCGTATGCAGTCTGTACCTCTTTCTTCCGAGATGGTTCGCACCAAGTACGACATGGAGGATCCGCTTCATGAAGATGCTGATTCACCCGTACCAGGGCTGACCCACCGTTATCCAGACCGTGTCCTGTTCCTCGTGACCAACCAGTGCTCCATGTACTGCCGTTATTGCACACGACGTCGCTTTTCTGGCCAGATCGGCATGGGCGTACCTAAAAAGCAATTGGATGCTTGTATTGACTACATCCGCCGCACGCCTGAAGTGCGCGACGTTCTCTTGTCCGGTGGAGACGGTCTCTTGATTAATGACCGTGTACTCGAGTACATCTTAAGCAGCCTGCGTGAAATCGAGCACGTAGAAATCATCCGTATCGGTACCCGCGCTCCTGTTGTGTTCCCGCAGCGCATTACCGAAAACCTGTGCAACATCTTGAAAAAGTACCATCCTGTGTGGCTCAACACGCACTTCAACCATCCAAAAGAAATTACACCAGAAGCAAAGCTAGCCTGTGAAATGCTCGCCAACGCAGGTGTGCCTCTTGGTAACCAAGCCGTTATCCTGGCTGGTATCAACGATTGCGCCAACACCATGAAAAAACTGGTGCAGGATCTGGTCAAAATCCGCGTCCGCCCATACTATATCTATCAGTGCGACCTGTCCGAAGGTATTGGTCACTTCCGCGCACCTGTAAGCAAAGGGATCGAAATCATGGAACACCTGCGCGGCCATACCTCCGGCTATGCAGTACCGACGTTTGTGGTGGATGCTCCACACGGCGGCGGTAAAATTCCTGTAAGTCCGAACTACATCATCTCGCAGGCTTCTGATAAAGTGGTATTGCGCAACTTCGAGGGTGTTATTACCTCTTATCCAGAACCAAAGCAATACCACGAGCACGACGAAGAAAACTGCGAATACTGCCAGGCGTCCAAAGGAAAAGCGGTGGGAATCGCAGCTCTCATGCAGGACGAAGCAGACAATCTGGAGCCTACCGATCTGCCGCGTAACAAGCGTATTAAAGCGACCAAGGTCAAGTCGCTGGCAGACGTTCGCACCGAGCAAAAAATGAAAAAAGAGCAACCAGATTCCACGGAAAAAGAAGCTTCGGGTAAATAAGAGGAGTTTGTTGAGAGGCAGTCGTCTGGAGTAGATCCGGACGGCTGTTTTTTGTATCTGTAAGGGCCAGCCCTCAATAAAGTAAGATTTATTAGTTTTTTTCCAGCACCGTTTTAAGGATGGTTGGCCAGTCATAAGTATGATAAGATCAAGGCATATTCAGAATCGAGCGATCGCTCAGTTTTATTTCATTTTTCGGAAAAAGGCATTCCAAAGACTGAATAGTCATTCATTTATTTGCCTGATTCTGATAAAATAAAAACAAAAGAAAACTCGATCAATGGAGGAGGAGTAGAATCATGCTGGCACTCATTAACCTGATCGCCTTTTTCCTGGTGCTCGCTTACGGCCTTTACTTGGCCGGACATGTCGTCTACAGCAGGTATTTGTTCATCAAACTGGGCAAAAAGCCAGACGTGAAGGATGACTTTGGCGCACGCATCAATCTGTTGCTGGACAACGTCATTTTTCACAAAAAGCTCTTGAAGGACAAAAAGAGCGGCATCATGCACGTAGTCATGTTTTACGGCTTTATTATTTTGCAGTTCGGTGCGATCGAGCTGGTGATCAAAGGACTGTCAAAAGGCTTTGAGCTTCCATTTGGCAGCGCTCACAAATACTTCAGCTTGATGCAGGAAATCACGACGTTCCTCATTCTGGCTGCAGTCGGCTACGCATTTTATCGCCGGTACATTGAAAAGCTGAAGCGTTTGAAACGCGGCTTTAAATCAGGGATTGTTCTGTTGCTGATCTCTTCGCTGATGGCGTCGGTTCTACTCTCTCTCGCATTTGAGCAACTTTGGCTGGGTCATGAGCCTTCCGGATTTGCTCCGATTTCGTCGGTTCTTGCCATCATTTTTTCTGCGATCGGTGTGGGATCTACAGCAGGCGCAGCGCTATTCTACGTATTCTGGTGGGCGCATCTGATCATCTTGCTCGGCTTTGCTGTCTACGTCCCGCAGTCCAAACACGCTCACTTGCTGTTTGCTCCAGTCAATGTCTGGTTTAAAAAGCTGGACCCGCCTGGCAAGCTGTCGAGCATCAACTTCGAAGATGAGACCCAGGAAATATTCGGCGTCGGCAAGATCGAAGACTTTACCCAAACGCAATTGATCGACCTGTACGCCTGCGTGGAGTGCGGTCGTTGTACGAATATGTGTCCAGCCTCGGGAACGGGTAAAATGCTGTCCCCGATGGATTTGATCACGAAAATGCGTGACCACCTGACGGAAAAAGGAGCATCGGTGACATCCCGTACGCCATGGATGCCGAGCTTTGCCTTTGCTGACACGAAAGCCAATCAAATTGCGATGCAGGCTTCAGAAGTAGCAGCAACCTCCGAAGGTGCAACAGCTGTGTATGAGAAAAATCTGATCGGGGATGTCATTACCGAACAGGAGCTGTGGGCTTGTACCACCTGCCGCAACTGCGAAGACCAGTGCCCGGTTATGAACGAGCACGTAGACAAAATTATCGACATGCGCCGTTATCTCGTCATGACAGAAGGCAGCATGCCAGCGGAAGCTCAGCGCGCCCTGAACAACATCGAGCGCCAAGGCAATCCATGGGGGATCAACCGCAAAGACCGGATGAAGTGGATCGAGGGCTTGAATGGTGAATACGCGGTTCCAACGGTTAAAGAAGCTGAGGAATTCGAGTACCTGTTCTGGGTCGGTTCCATGGGATCGTTTGATCTGCGCAGCCAAAAAATCTCCCAAGCCTTTGTCAAGCTGATGCACGAAGCGGGAGTGAAATTTGCTATTCTCGGCAACGAGGAGAAAAACTCCGGTGATACCGCGCGTCGGATCGGAAATGAGTTCTTGTTCCAACAGCTGGCACAGGAAAACATTGCACTGTTTGAAGGGTACGAAGTGAAAAAGATCGTCACTTGTGACCCGCATGCTTTCAATACGTTCAAAAATGAGTATCCGGAATTTGGTTTGCAGGCGGAAGTCTACCACCACTCTGAGCTGTTGGCCCAGTGGGTGAAAGAAGGACGTCTGAAACCGACCAAGGAAGTCAACGAGCGCATCACGTACCACGATTCCTGCTATTTGGGACGTTACAACGAAATCTACGACAAGCCTCGCGTCATTCTTGAAGCTATTCCAGGTGTGGAAGTGCTCGAAATGAAGCGCAGTGGTTGCGATAGTATGTGCTGCGGTGCAGGTGGCGGTTTGATGTGGATGGAGGAGCACGAGGGCTCTCGTGTCAATGTGACCCGTACGGAGCAAGCACTGGAGGTCAATCCGACCGCTATCGCCAGCGCGTGCCCATACTGCCTGACGATGATGAACGACGGCGTGAAAACAAAAGAAAAAGAAGACGAAGTAAAAACGCGTGACGTAGCGGAGATCTTGGCAGACGCTATCTAATGTTCACGCAGGAGGAAAAGCTGCTCGTGCAGGGCAGCTTTTTTTTCTCTCCAAATTCATTGACTATTGTGGCAGCAAAATGCAAAATGAGAATATAACAAAAATGAGCGAACGCTCGGTCATAAAGAACCTTTGGAATGAAACTTCAAGTGGAGGGATCGTTCAAATGAAAACAGTGATTGTAGGGGCGGCGCGTACCCCCTTTGGCAAGTTTGGTGGAGCTTTGAAAGCGTTGTCTGCTGTGGACCTGGGAGCGGTGGTCATCAAGGAAGCGTTGGAGCGATCCGGTGTTTCTGGCGAGCAGGTCGATGAAGTCATCATGGGTATGGTCGTACAGGCTGGAGCCGGTCAGGTTCCTTCCCGTCAGGCGGCACGTAAAGCGGGATTGCCGTGGGATGTGGCCAGTGAGACGATCAATAAGGTATGTGCTTCAGGCATGCGTGCTGTGACGATGGGAGATCAGATTATCCGTGCGGGCGACGGTGAGATTATCGTAGCCGGCGGGATGGAGAGCATGAGCAACGTCCCGTATGCGTTACCAGATGCTCGGTACGGCATGCGTATGGGAGATGCAACCGTTCGTGATCTCATGATGTACGACGGTCTCACTTGTCCGTTTGACCAGGTGCCGATGGCTGTCCATGGCAGCAATGTAGCGGATGAGTTCGGAATTAGCCGCGAAGCACAGGATCAGTGGGCGCTGCGCAGCCAACAGCGAGCGTCACAGGCGATTGAAAATGGCCTTTTCGCAGATGAGGTGGTCGCCGTGTCGATCCCTCAAAGAAAAGGGGATCCACTCCTCGTTAGCAAGGACGAGGGACCGCGGCCGGACACAACGATAGAAGGATTGGCAAAGCTGCCGCCTGTGTATAAAAAGGACGGAACAATCACGGCGGGCAATGCCCCGGGGATTAACGACGGTGCGGCTGCCATGGTCCTGATGTCGGACGCAAAGGCAGCAGAGCTCGGCATTCAACCGCTTGCGACTATTTTGGGTCATGCCGAGGTGGGGGCTGAGGCTCCTTACATTGCGACAACACCAGGTCTCGCCATCCAAAAGCTACTGAAAAAGACCGGTGTAGCGTTGGAAGACATTGACCTGTTTGAAGTAAACGAAGCGTTTGCGGCAGTCACCCTGACGAGCGGCAAAATCGTCGGTTGGGATGAGGAAAAAGTGAATGTCAACGGCGGGGCAATCGCGCTGGGACACCCGATCGGAGCGAGCGGTGCACGGATCATTATGCATCTTGCCTACGAGCTGAAGCGTCGAGGAGGCGGACTCGGGATTGCAGCGATATGCAGTGGAGCCGCACAAGGCGACGCGGTTTTGATTAAAGTGGAGTAGGGAGGACTTTGCATGAACGTACAAGCGATAATGGTGATTGGCGCAGGACAAATGGGCAGCGGGATCGCTCAAGTAGCGGCACAAGCTGGTTTCCGTGTCTTTCTAAACGATATCAAGCAAGAATTTGTAGACCGAGGACTGGCGACGATTACGAAAAATTTGTCGCGTAACGTGGAAAAAGGCTCCCTGAGTGAAGAGGAAAAACAGGCCATTCTGTCACGCCTCGTGCTGTCGACGGATTTGGCAGATGCAAAGGACGTAGACTTTGTCGTCGAGGCTGTTACGGAAAATATGGCGGTTAAAACGCAGATCTTCTCCAAGCTCGACGAAGTTTGTCCACCGCATACGATCTTGGCCAGCAACACGTCTTCCTTGCCTATTACAGAAATTGCTGCTGTGACCAAGCGCCCTGAAAAAGTCATCGGGATGCACTTCATGAATCCCGTTCCCGTGATGAAGCTGGTCGAGATCATTCGCGGATTGCAAACGGCAGACGAGGTATACCAGCTGACAGAAGATCTGTCCAAGCAAATGAAAAAAGTACCCGTCAGCGTCAATGACTTCCCAGGCTTTGTTTCCAACCGGGTGCTGATGCCGATGATCAACGAAGCGATCTATTGTGTGTATGAAGGTGTAGCAACTCCAGAGGCGATTGACGAAGTGATGAAGCTGGGGATGAACCATCCGATGGGACCACTTACTCTCGCTGACTTCATCGGTCTGGATACATGCTTGTACATTATGGAAGTGCTGCATGAAGGGTTTGGCGATTCCAAATACCGTCCTTGCCCGCTGCTCCGCAAATATGTAAAAGCGGGATGGCTCGGCAAGAAATCCGGTCGAGGTTTCTACGTTTATAACTGACAGATGATTTCGGCAGAAAGGTAGGACTGACATGGATTTTCGACTAAATGAAGAGCACGAAATGATGCGCCGCATGGTTCGTGATTTTGCCCAAAAGGAGATTGCTCCATTTGTTCCGGTGATGGAGGAGACCGATCAGTTTCCACGCCATATTTTGAAAAAGATGGGCGAGATGGGGCTGATGGGTGTTCCGGTGGCGGAAGAGTGGGGAGGAGCCGGTGCGGACTTTCTCTCCTATATCATCGCCATTCATGAAATTTCCAAGGTGAGCGCGACAGTGGGCGTCATCTTGTCCGTTCATACTTCGGTTGGCACCAGCCCGATTCTGTACTTTGGGACAGAAGAGCAAAAGCGAAAATACGTTACCAAGCTAGCTGCAGGGGAGTATCTGGGTGCATTTGCTCTGACCGAACCACACGCTGGTTCTGATGCGAGCAGCATCCGCACTTCAGCTGTTCGAAAAGGTGACGAGTACATTTTGAACGGAAACAAAGTGTTCATTACCAATGGCGGCGAAGCGGATACGTACATCACGTTTGCGGTAACAGATTCCTCCAAAGGAACGAGAGGAATTTCCGCCTTTATCGTGGAAAAGGATACTCCAGGATTTACCGTCGGAAAAAAAGAAAAGAAAATGGGGCTGCATGGTTCCTACACGACCGAGCTGGTGTTTGAAAACGCTCGTGTACCTGCTGAGAATTTGCTCGGGCAGGAAGGGGAAGGCTTCACTATCGCGATGGCAAACCTGGACACCGGAAGGATCGGGATTGCCGCGCAAGCCTTGGGAATCGCTGAGGCTGCCGTGCATTATGCGACCGAGTACGCCAAGGAACGAAAGCAGTTCGGACAGTCCATCGCCAAACAGCAGGCAGTAGCGTTCAAGCTGGCGGACATGGCGACGGCAGCTGAAGCAGCGAGATTGTTGGTTTACCAGGCAGCGTCATTGCGCAGTCAAGGCAAAGCGTGCGGGATGGAAGCATCCATGGCGAAACGGTTTGCCTCAGATGCAGCGATGCACCTCGCGACTGAAGCTGTGCAAGTATTCGGTGGCTACGGTTACACGCGTGAGTATCCGGTGGAGCGACTTTTCCGCGATGCCAAAGTCACGCAAATCTACGAAGGTACAAATGAAATTCAACGAATCGTGATTGCCAAGCATTTGCTTGCTGACTAAAAAATGAGTCGTTGTCCGGCAAAGCGTTCTGGTTCCGGACTGACCGAAAAAGCACACGGGGGAGTGGTAGAAATGAATTTCCAACTAACCGAAGAACATGAGATGCTGCGAAAAATGATCCGTGACTTTGCCGAAAACCAGGTGGCTCCGACGGCAGCGGAACGCGATGAGGAAGAACGCTTTGATCGTTCTATTTTTGAACAAATGGCAGAACTCGGTCTGACGGGAATCCCGTGGCCGGAAGAATACGGAGGAGCAGGGGCCGATTATTTGAGCTATGTCATCGCCGTTGAAGAACTCTCCCGCGTGGATGCATCCATTGGTGTGACGCTGTCAGCCCAAGTATCATTGGCAAGCTGGCCTCTCTACAAGTTTGGTACGGAAGAACAAAAGCAGAAGTTTTTACGCCCATTGGCAGAAGGTAAAAAAATGGGAGCATACTGCCTCACAGAACCGGGCTCGGGCTCTGACTCGGCAGGTATGCGCACCACGGCTGTCCGCGATGGCGACCACTATATTATAAACGGTAGCAAGATCTTCATCACGAATGCGGGTGAAGCGGAGATTTACATCGTATTTGCCGTGACGAGTCCAGAGCTCAAGCACAAGGGCATCACCGCCTTTATCGTAGAAAAAGGCATGGACGGCTTTACGATGGGGAAAAAAGAGAAGAAGCTGGGGATCCGCTCCTCGCCAACGTTGGCTATCAACTTTGAAGATGTCCGCGTTCCGGCAGAAAACATGCTGGGTAAAGAAGGCGAGGGCTTCAAGATTGCCATGATGACGCTGGACGGCGGACGCAACGGTATCGCTGCACAGGCACTTGGAATCGCGCAAGGCGCTTATGAGCACGCTCGCAATTATGCAAAAGAGCGCAACCAATTCGGCAAACCGATCGCTTCCTTGCAAGCCATTCAGTTCAAGCTCGCTGACATGGCGACTAAAATCGAAGCTTCTCGCTTGCTCACATATCAAGCGGCATGGCTGGAGGATCAGGGTCTGCCATACGGCAAAGCATCCGCGATGTCCAAAGTATTTGCGGGTGACACCGCGATGGAAGTGACTACGGAAGCCGTGCAAGTATTCGGCGGATACGGTTATACTCGTGAATATCCAGTCGAGCGCTTTATGCGCGATGCGAAAATCACCCAGATCTATGAGGGAACCAATGAAATTCAGCGGGTTGTTATCAGCAACTACTTGTTGAAAGAATAATCGAATCGAGAAAGTCTCAGGACTCGCACCAACCACCGACCCGGGAGCAGCATCCACTGCTCCCGCCATTTCTTCTATATAAAAAGCCCAACTTACGAAATGGGAAAAGAAAGATTTGGCTTCTGTCGATTACTCGCGTATAATAATTGCGAAAAGATACAGAGACGAGCGTTTTTTTGCTTGACTTTTGATAAAGTATCTGACCAAACGCTCAGTCGGTCGGAAAGGTGGATTTGTTGTGTCCGAGAAAAGAAAAAGCATTCCTTCTTTAGTGAAGGACCCGAAGCTCATTGAGAAGCGGCGGGAACAGATTATTGAAGCGGCAGTGAATCTGTTCATTCATAAAGGCTTCCATAAAACGACGACCAGAGAGATCGCCCGTGCCTCTGGGTTCAGTATCGGTACTTTGTATGAGTATATTGAATCAAAAGAAGATGTATTGTATCTCGTTTGCGACGCGATCCATGCGGAAATGGAGAGTCGTCTGCGCGAGGCAATCAATTTTAACGGGACCGGTCTGAAAATATTGAAGCTGGCCCTCAAGAGTTTTATCCGCGTGATGGACCAAATGAGCGATCGCGTTTTGCTCATTTATCAAGAGTCTAAGTCGCTGCCAAAAGAAACGCTTCGCTTCGTTCTGGGACGCGAGGAGGAAATTTCGCAAGTTTTCGTGGAGATTATTCGCAAAGGAATTGCCGACGGTTCCCTTCGCATAGACGAAAAACACGTCAAGCTCATGGCCGATAACATCATGGTGCTGGGTGAGATGTGGGTATTCCGTCGCTGGGCCTTGCACAAACACTATACGCTAGAGGAGTTCACCGAAAAGCAGATAGCTTTACTGCTACGCGAAATCAGTGTCTCCGAATAATACTGGATTCTCGGGGAGAGTGGAACGATGGAAACAGAAGTGTATCGTCCGCAAAACAAAGTTCGCTTTGTGACCGCAGCCAGCCTGTACGATGGTCACGATGCCTCGATCAACATCATGCGTCGTATTTTGCAATCTTCAGGAGTCGAAGTGATCCATCTGGGTCACAATCGTTCTGTTGACGATATCGTTACCGCCGCCGTACAGGAGGATGTGCAAGGCATTGCCATCAGCTCTTACCAAGGCGGACATGTGGAATATTTCAAGTACATGATTGATCTTTTGAAGGAGCGGGGTGCAGAGCATATCCGTGTTTTTGGGGGCGGGGGCGGAGTCATTGTTCCACGCGAGATTCGGGAATTAGAGGAATATGGAGTCTGTAAAATTTACTCGCCAGATGATGGGCGTCATTTTGGATTGCAAGGTATGATCAATGACATGATCCGGCAATCCGATTTCCTTACGGTCAAGCAGCTGGATGATGAAGTGCAGGCGCTCCGCGAGCAAAACCACCAAGCGGTCGCCCGGCTGATTTCCGTGGCGGAGTATGCCGTCGACCAGCCAGAGTGGGTAGAACCAATCAAAAACAGCGTGCCAGAGCCGGAGCAGACTATTCCGGTGCTGGGCATTACCGGTACGGGTGGCGCAGGGAAAAGCTCCCTGACGGATGAACTGGTTCGCCGCTTTATTCGCACCTACGCCGACAAGACCATAGCCATTCTATCTGTCGATCCTTCCAAGCAAAAATCCGGCGGAGCGCTATTAGGCGACCGCATCCGGATGAATGCCAATAACACGCCTCGTGTCTACATGCGAAGCCTGGCTACACGTAAATCAGGTATGGAGCTTTCTGCGGCATTGGAGGATGCGATCCGCGTCGCGCGTGCTGCTCATTTTGACATGATCATCGTGGAAACGAGCGGGATCGGTCAAGGGGATGCGCAGGTTACTGACGTGTGCGATGTATCCATGTACGTGATGACCAGTGAGTTTGGGGCACCCTCTCAGCTGGAAAAGATCGATATGCTGGACTTTGCCGACGTGATCGCCATCAACAAGTTTGAGCGTAAAGGCTCCGAGGATGCCCTGCGTGAAGTGCGGAAACAGTATCGGCGCAATCACCAGCTTTTTGAGCTTCCGGACGAGAAAGTACCTGTATACGGAACGATTGCCAGCCAGTTCAACGATCCGGGGACAAATGTCTTGTTTGCGGCACTGATGCACAAGGTTGTGGAGAAAACCGGGGTAGACTGGTCTGTGGAGCAGTTGGATACGACTCCTGTAAAGATTCATAAAACTTCGTTGATTCCGACAGAGCGGATCAATTATTTGCAAGACATCGCCAATACCGTTCGCAAATACCGCCAATTTACAGACGAACAGTCAGCAATCGCACGGAAGCTGTTCCAACTGCAAGGTGCCAAAGAAACGCTGTTGGCCTCTGGAGATGATTCGGCTCAAGAGGTAGGAGCTGTGCTGGATAAACAGATCGTATTGTTTGAAGAGAAGCTGCATCCGGAGTGCAGACGCATCCTCAATCAATGGCCGGAGGTAAAGGCTTCTTACAAGCAGGATCAATTCATAACCATAATCCGAGACAAAGAGATCGTGACGAAGCTGTTCAGCGAATCGCTGTCCGGCACTCGTATCTCCAAAGTAGCTGTGCCTGAGTACGAGGATTGGGGCGAGATTTTAAAATGGTCGCTCAAGGAAAATGTGCCTGGAGAGTTCCCGTACACGGCTGGCGTATTCCCGTTCAAGCGGGAGGGAGAGGATCCCAAGCGTCAATTTGCAGGAGAAGGCACACCGGAGCGGACCAACAGACGCTTCCACTTCTTGTCGCAAAATGACGATGCAAAGCGACTCAGTACCGCATTTGACTCGGTGACGTTGTACGGGGAAGACCCTGATTACCGCCCAGACATTTATGGCAAGATCGGGACCAGTGGTGTGAGCATTTGTACGCTGGATGATATGAAAAAGCTGTATGCGGGCTTTGACCTTTGTGCGCCGAGCACATCTGTATCGATGACCATTAACGGTCCGGCTCCGATGATTTTGGCGATGTTCATGAATACGGCGATTGAACAGCAGGTGAAAGCATTCGTGCAGAGGGAAGGTCGCCAGCCTACCGCAGAGGAGAGCGAGCAGATCAAAGCGTATACGCTCTCTACCGTTCGCGGTACGGTACAAGCGGATATTCTCAAGGAAGATCAGGGGCAAAACACCTGCATTTTCTCCACGGAATTTGCTTTGCGGATGATGGGCGATATCCAGCAGTATTTCATCGATAAAAAAGTACGCAACTATTATTCCGTTTCTATCTCGGGCTACCATATCGCGGAGGCAGGGGCGAACCCGATTACCCAATTGGCGTTTACCTTGTCCAACGGCTTTACGTATGTCGAGTACTATTTGAGCCGCGGCATGAACATTGACGACTTTGCACCGAATCTGTCGTTCTTTTTCTCCAATGGTCTCGATCCGGAATACACCGTGATTGGGCGGGTAGCACGCCGCATTTGGGCGACCGTAATGAAAAATCGCTATGGTGCCAACGATCGCAGTCAAAAACTCAAATACCACATCCAGACCTCGGGCCGTTCTCTGCACGCGCAAGAGATGGACTTCAATGACATCCGGACTACGCTGCAGGCGCTGGTCGCTATCTATGACAACTGCAACTCGCTGCACACCAATGCCTATGACGAAGCGATCACGACCCCGACGGAAAACTCGGTTCGACGTGCTATGGCGATCCAGATGATTATCAACAAAGAGCTGGGCTTGGCGAAAAATGAAAACCCGTTGCAGGGTGCGTTCATCATCGATGAGCTGACCGATCTGGTCGAGGAAGCGGTCATGCAGGAGTTTGAGCGAATCAGCTCTCGCGGCGGTGTCCTGGGGGCGATGGAGACTCAATACCAGCGCGGAAAAATCCAGGATGAGTCGATGTACTACGAAATGAAAAAGCACACCGGGGAGCTGCCGATCATCGGCGTCAACACTTTTATCAATCCGAACTCTTCTGAGGAAGATTACGAAATCGAGCTGGCACGCGCTACGGAAGAGGAGAAGGTCCAGCAGATTCAAAACCTGCGTGCCTTCCAGGAAAGTAATCGAGACAAGGCTGGAGTCGCTCTGCGCCGCTTGCAGGAGGTCGCCATGTCTGGAGGTAATATTTTTGCGGAGCTGATGGAGACAGTGAAGGTAGCTTCGCTGGGTCAAATCAGCGCTGCCCTGTACGAAGTCGGCGGTCAATACCGTAGAAACATGTAAGGAAATGTCCCTCGGCAACTCGCCGGGGGATTTTTATGCAACAAAAAAGCGGCTCGTGCAAATCATCAGCCACTCGGTGGAGGCTTAGTTTCTCCAGTTCGTATCCTTGATCTGCTTGGCCGCATAGGCGATTTGTCTGATGTGTAAGGGGATAATGAGGCACCTGTCGTTTAATCGCCTTCAAGACCACGTGAGGCTCGTCACGAAGACCGCGAATAATATATCGCCACCCCCGTTTGAAAGCCTTGCATTTTCGTCTAAAATAAGGAATACTGTATGTTAGCCTTCGTATGTAGTACAATCGAAGCACCCGATATTATTGTAGATTTACCTATACAAAGCCGCGCCTCACCTAGAAGTGCAGGCAGTATGGTATCCCATAGTTTTCAATGGAAAGGACGTGCCCTGAGTGAGTCAATTGTTTGCTCATGTTGATTCCGAGAAACTGAGTGAGATGGCATTGGTTGACATTGCGTATGAAATTTTGCGTCAAACCAATCGAACTTACAACTTCCGCGAGCTGATGGATGAACTGGTTGCCGTTCGCAAGATGACGAAGGAACAACTCATGGCCATCATCACTCAAGTATACACAGAAATTAATATCGACGGCCGCTTCGTTTGCCTCGGTGACAATGTCTGGGGTCTGAAACGCTGGTATCCGACCGACACTATTGAGGAAACGCAAGAGGGCGGGGGAACCAAAAAGAAAAAGGTTATCCTGGACGACGATTTCGACGACTACGATACCGAAGACGAAATCGTCGAAGAGTACGAAGAAGACGATGTGGTTATCTTTGAAGACGAAGAAGAATTCGTGGACGAAGAAGCTGAGATCGAGGAAGAAGAAGAAATCGACGCCGAAATCGACGAAGAGGAACTCGAAGATGAAGAGGAACTGTTCGAAGATGAAGAGCTTGCAGGAGAAGAATCGGAAGAAGAAGGCGACGATGACGCCGCTGACGACGATGACAAATTATAAGTCCTTGACTTCCGCTTGAGGGACAGATAAAATACTCCTTGGGCTTCACATGAAGAAGGATCAAATATGGGAAACTATAAAACAAAAGTGCCCCTACCCCATTGCTTAACGGGATAGGACTCGCTTTTGTTTTTTCTTTTTTTTGGAGCCGTCTTCATACGATTTATGATCATCTTGAGGATTAGGGAAAGAGGGGACGTTAACGATGACGAAGTATATTTTTGTGACAGGCGGGGTCGTATCCTCGTTGGGAAAAGGGATTACAGCGGCGTCTCTGGGCCGACTCCTGAAGAATAGGGG
>JARDZO010000348.1 GCA_029240815.1 Brevibacillus sp. | reverse complement strand
GGCCTGATCTTGAATAGCCTTGACTACTTCCGGATGCGTGTGTCCCAGTGCATTGACTGCAACCCCGGAAACAAAATCGATATACTCCTCATCATCGACTGTCCAAAATTTTGCCCCGTGCGCATTCTTAACGACGAGGTTCGTAACTCTTGTCATCACCGGCGACAAATGCCGAAGTGCTTTTTGTTGAAGCTCGCTCATGTTTTTTGTGCTGTTCGTCATGGTTCATTCCTCTTTCCCTTTGAATGTGTGTACGTGTGCCTCAAAAGCAGTAAGTGCCTGATCCAAAATGGCGATAAGCTCATCGATTTCTTCCCGAGTGATCGTAAGAGGAGGCCCGATCAACAAATGATCTCCATTCGTTCCATCGATTGTTCCTGATCCCGGATAGAAAGTCGCTCCCCGCTTTAATGCCTCTTGATTTAACCGCTCGGCTGCTCCGAATGAAGGGGGAAACAGCCGATCCTGAGAACGGTCTATCAGCAGTTCAAAGCCGATCAGCAAACCTTTTCCCCTGATTTGTCCCATACTGCTGTGCTTTTGCTGCAGCTCGCTCAAACGCTGAAACAGATAATCGCCTTGTTCTCTGCAATTTGCCAACACATTCTCTCGCTGATAATAGCGAACAGCAGCGAGGCCGGCAGCAACGGATACCGGATGGCCGCTGAAAGTATAGCCGTGAATAAAGTGACCGTTTCCGTTTTCAATTAAGCTATCTACGATTCGATCTGAGACAATCATTCCTGCGAGAGGAGCATACCCTGCCGATACACCTTTGCCAAAGGTGATGATATCCGGTTGGATGCCAAACTGCTCGCTGGCAAAATCAGTGCCCGTTCTACCAAACCCGGTCATCACCTCATCGACAATGAAGACAATATCGTTTTGATCGCATATCTCCCGCACCCGTTGCAGATAGCCGTCTGGCGGAACTACCGCTCCCTGCTGGCTGCCTACGATTGGCTCACAGATAAAAGAAGAAATAGATTCAGGTCCAATCTCTTTGATAAGCCGCTCCAGCTCCTCCGCGCACGGCAACTGTTTTTCTTGCCGGCAGATTTCCTCCGTCCGGTTGTAGGGACAGCGATGGCAATACGGCGAATAGATGTGTTCGAATTTAGCCAGGGTTGGTGTATACGGTTTGCGCCTTTTACTATCACCACCTGCGGATAATGATCCGAGCGTGTTGCCATGGTAGCCCTGCCAGCGGCCGATGACGATATGCTTTTCCGGCTTGCCGCGATCTCGATGGTACTGACGGGCGAGCTTCATCGCGCTCTCGTTCGCTTCCGACCCACCCGAGGTAAAATAAACCCGGTTTAATGAAGCGGGAGCCATCTTCCCGATCTCCGCTGCCAATTCGTGCAGCACCTTTGTCTCAAAGCGCAATGTATGAACAAACCCCGCTTTTTTCGCTTGGTCTGCCATCGCTTCGGCAATTTCTGTCACCCCGTGCCCCAGGTTGGCCGCAATTGCTCCCGAAGAAGCATCCAGATAGCGATTTCCATGCTCGTCATATAGATAGACTCCCTCTGCATGGGTAATTACGGGATACTCTTTGGAAAAATCACGATGAAACACATAATCTTTTGCCACTACCCGTTCCATTTTTCAATCACCGTCGCAATTCCTTGGCCTCCTGCGATACACAGAGTGGCCAATCCGTATTTGGCATCCTGTTTTTGCATTTCGTGCACGAGGGTAACCATGATTCTGGCACCGGAGCACCCTAACGGATGACCGAGGGCAATTGCTCCTCCATTGACGTTTACGTTGCCACCTGAGATCCCCCACTCCTTGAGCACTGCCAGACTCTGTGCCGCAAACGCTTCATTTAACTCGATCAATTGAACTTCGCTCAGATCCACACCGCTGAGCTGCAGTGCTTTTTTAGAAGCAGGCACGGGTCCGATCCCCATTTCTTTTGGGGATACCCCTGCCGAGGCAAACGATCGAATCTTCGCCATCGGGGTCAAGCCCAGAGACTTCGCTTTCTTCTCGCTCATCATCAGCAGCATCGCAGCTCCGTCATTTCTGCCGGACGAGTTGCCCGCTGTAACGGTTCCATTACCTCGAAATACAGGAGATAGCTCTGCCAGCTTTTGCAGACTCGTTTCTCTCGGATGTTCATCGACAGCAAATAATCGAACGCTGTTTCTACCTTCCTTTACTTCGATCGGGACGATTTCGTCGTTGAACCGTTCGGATTCTATGGCATTTTTGGCTTTCGCTTGGCTCTGGTATGAAAATTCATCCTGAGACTGACGGGAAATTTCGTATTTCTCCGCCAATATCTCAGCGGTTTCGCCCATCGTAAATGTTCCATATCGATCAATTGGCTGTGAACGAGGCTGGCTCTCTGTATTTGAATCGAACATCGTCATATTCCCCGGGTTCAATCCAAATCTGTTTCCAACGAAATAATAAGGTGCCATCGACATGTTCTCCACACCGCCAGCCAACACAACCTCGGATTGGCCTGTCAAAATCGACGTATAGGCATTCCAAACAGCTTGCATTCCGGAACCGCATTGGCGATGTACCGTATACCCAGGCACTGTTTCCGGAAATCCGGCCTTGAGTGCAGCCACTCTGGCCATATTGGGTGAATGGGCACTTTGCTTGGTCTGCCCAACAATCACCTCATCGACAATATCCGGGCGAAAACCGGAATGTGAGAGGTTATTGTTCATTACAATCGCTACCAACTCTTCCGGCGTGGTATGAGCCAGTGCACCCCCGTATTTCCCTATCGGTGTGCGTAATGCATTCACGATGACAACCATTTTTCCACCTCATGACCGTGCGTATTGGTTAGAAATTCGCTCGTTGTTTCATTTGCCAGCTGCACTTGAAAATGAGCTTCTGTCTTGCTCCTCACTTCATCTAAGGTTACATTGGGGGCGAGTTCGGTCAGAACCAGCGTCCTGTCCCGCACCTCAAACACCGCTAGCTCCGTAACGATTAGATCAACTCGGCGGATCGAGGTTAACGGGTACGTTGTTTGTTTTACCAGCTTTGGGCTACCTTCCTTCGTGGTATGCGTCGTAGCGACAATGACTTTTTTTGACCCTTCCAACAGATCCATCGCTCCACCTACGCCAAGCACACTTTTTCCTGGAACCGCCCAGTTGGCTACCCGCCCCTGTTCATCCACCTGCAGAACACCCAAGATAGACACATCAACATGTCCTCCGCGAATCATTGCGAACGACGCGGCGCTGTCGAAATAGGAAGCGCCTCTTAAAACGGTGACAGGAAGTTTGCCGGCATTCACCAGATCTTTGTCCACCTCATCCGCAGTGGGGGCAGGACCGACACCAAGGATTCCATTTTCCGAATGGATAAACACTTCGATTTTTTCGGGGAGGTATTCTACGACCAGCGTTGGGATTCCGATGCCGAGGTTTACGATATCCCCGTTCCGCAATTCCTTTGCAACCCGTGCTGCAATCAGTTCTTTCTCATTCATGAGCGGTCATCTCCCTTCATCGTCACATAGTTGATAAACAAGTGAGGCGTAATGATTTCCTCCGGGGACAGCTCTCCCACTTCAACGATTTCATCCACCTCGGCTATGACCATATCGGCAGCGGTAGCCATGATTGGATTAAAATTTCTAGCCGATTTTCTGTAAACGAGATTGCCCATCTTATCGGCTTTATGAGCTTTGATAATCGCTACATCCGCACGAAGGGCTTCCTGAAAGATAAACGATTTGCTCTTTATGACTTTCACTTCTTTTCGATCCTCGATTTGCGTCCCCACACCTGCAGGTACATAAAAGCCACCGATCCCGGCTCCACCGGCGCGAATTGCTTCTGAAAGCGTCCCCTGCGGCATCAACTCAATCTCCAATTCGCCACTCTGATTCGCTTTGACAACATCCGGATTAGACGTAAAGTAAGAGCCGATTGCTTTTTTTACACGTTTTTCCAAAACGAGTTCGCCAAGTCCTTTTCCCGGCTCCCCCAGATTGTTGCTGATTATCGTTAGATTACGAATGGATGACTTGACCAACTCGGCAATGATGGCCAATGGACTTCCAACCAATCCGAATCCGCCAACCATCAGAGAGTCCCCATCCTTGATGAAAGCCGCTGCTTTTTTCACATCAATGTATTTCTCCATGTTTCCTCCTAAAAAATGAAAGAACCGAGCATAAAGCAACGTGACCATACCAGAAATCAGATAGATTCCTGAGAGTCTTTGCTTAGCTCGGTTCTGATGAGATCATGGAAAGAGGTTGTCTTCCCACTTCAACATAACCAACGTATTATTTTTTCTTGTCGAGGAAATCCCAGTAACGCTGTACAGCCGCCTGAAGCGCCACGATGATCGCCTGTTGAGATGGTGCGAAGTAATGCTCTTGGATCCTTTGAATCAATGGCTCCAAGCCTTTGTCCAGCTCATACCCGACAACAAGTCTTTCAAAAAAATCCTTGGTCAAGCTGGCAACAAAAGTAAATTCTACGCCAACAATCTTATGCGTTTCTAGATGCACTTCCAAAACGATGCCTGCGTGCTTATACACTTCATACATCGAAGTACCTTGAGGTGCTTTGGAATACCCTGTGACTAGAACGGTGTGTAATACTTCCATAGGCTATGTTCCTTCGGCAGTATTTTCTTATAAGTGAAGCACTAAGATTAGTTTTTATTATAAAATTACCAATCTTTTGTTGTCAATTACAAAAACATAATCTTTTGTATAATCCGAATTATCATTCTCCCTCGTGCAATTTGCTACTTGCTAAATGTTGGATCGCTTCAGGCATTAAAGTCCCCGGTTAGGGAGGTGTATTGGCGGATGTATCAATTGATCGAGTAAAAGCCTTCCTACCTTTTCATAATTTTTTGATTCGAAGTGGGGCCGTCGTTAGCAAGGATGAATCACAAGATCGGGAATACTCACATCCGTCATGTATTAGTAGAATCGGCTTGGGCCGCG
>JARDZO010000347.1 GCA_029240815.1 Brevibacillus sp. | reverse complement strand
GGAATCTCTCCCAGAAGGTGAGCGCTGCTATCCCGAACGAAACTGCCGTCAGCACAATGCCGACCAGAGAAGCTCCTTCTTTCAACTGGCGACCAAACGAAACGATCACGATGAAAGCAAGAAGCGGAAACAGAGGGATGAGCCAGGCGTAGTGCAGAAGAATATCCATCTTTGTCCTCCTTATCAGGTTTCCATCTTATCGTTTCATTTGATCCATATCGTCTACATTGACTGTCGCCTTGTTACGGTAGAAGGCGATTAATATGGCCAATCCGAGCGCTACCTCAGCAGCTGCGACCGTCATGGAAAACAGCGTGAAGATTTGCCCAGATACACTTGGATACAAGCCGTATTTAGAGAATGCGACTAGATTGATATTCACCGCATTCAACATGAGCTCGATTGACAGCAATACGACGACTGCATTGCGCTTGGTCAAGGCCCCGTACAATCCGACACAAAAGAGAATCAACGCGACTAGCAGATAGGAGGTAATGCTTACGGTCATTGGTTATCCTCCTCCTTCTTTGCCATGATGATCGATCCTATCAAAGCGACCAGCAGCAATACAGAAACCAGTTCAAATGGAATGACGTACTTGGTGAACACCTCTAAACCAATTTCTTGTGCGTTGCTTACATTCGACGCTACTGGTGGTGGCGACGCTGGCCAAGGAGTGTTTTGAATTCCCCAGAAAAGCAGCGCAAATACGATCACCACGAAAAGCAGGATGAACCGGTTTTTCCACGTGCGGCCCGTTCCTTCATCGTAAGCATCGTGTTTGGTCAGCATGATCCCGAACAGCATCAGGATGGAGATGGCTCCTGAATAAACGAGCACCTGTGCGACGCCCACGAACTCTGCCCCTACCAAAACGAACAAACCGGCAATGCTGATGAATGTAATTCCGAGAGAAATGACCATGTGTACAACGCGGGTGAAGCTAATCATGAAGACGGCTCCGCCAATCGTCATCAGAGAGAGAATAAAAAAGGCTGCGAATTGGCCTGTCATCGCTAATTCTCCTCCCTGACGTTCGTATTGTTGTCGTCGAGCCATTTCAGGTTTTTGTACAATTCATCCCTGCTGTATGCAGCCAATTCAAAGTTGTTGGTCATGACAATGGCTTCTGTCGGACACACCTCCGTGCACAAGTCACAAAGAATACAGAGCTCAAAGTTGATATCATAGGTGTCGATGATTTTCCCCTTTTTATCCGGATCCGGATGGGGCTTGCCAGTCAGTTGAATGCACTCCGTCGGACAGATACGTGCACATTGGTTGCAAACAATGCATTTCTCCGGAACAAAGTGCTGAATGCCGCGAAAACGGGGCGGCATTGGAAACGGAACATCCGGGTAAAAATGCGTCACTTTTTTCTCGGTCAGTTTTTTAAACGTATATCCCAGGCCTTTGGCCAGTCCTAGCATGTATGTCACCCCTCAGATTTGAGAACTTCGCTGCGCCAAGCCATTGGCGAGCCTATGCTATGAAACACGGGATGTGGTCTTCCATCCAATGCCGCTGCAGTCAGGCATGATGCTTTTTAGAACATGCCATTCTGGTAAGAGACAACTACGGCTGTGAGCAGGATGTTAAACAGTGCCACGGGCAATAGCACTTTCCAGGCAAACGACATCAGCTGGTCGACACGCATGCGCGGCATCGTAGCGCGTATCCAGAACTGAAGGAAGACGTAGAGCGAAAACTTCAGGATGAACCAGATAATCCCTGGAATAAAGCCCAAGGCCGGATGGATCGGCAACCACCCTCCAAGGAATAGAATGGTAATCAATGTCCCCATTCCAAACATGTACACGTACTCGGCGAGCATGAACATGGCAAAACGGAAACCGGAGTATTCCACGTGGTAGCCGGCAACCAGCTCGGACTCTGCTTCTGGCAGGTCAAAAGGTGTACGGTTCAGCTCTGCCTGTGCAGCAACGATAAATACGACAAATCCGATAAACTGCGGAACGATATTCCAGACATCCCGCTGTGCCTCGACGATTTCCCTGAGATTCATGCTGCCCGTAAGTAGAACGATACCCACTACGGACATGACCAGCGGTACTTCATAGCTGATCATCTGCGCAGCGGAGCGGAGACCCCCGATCAGCGAATACTTGTTGTTGGAAGCCCAACCTGCTGTAATCACACCCAAGACCGTAATCCCGGACAAGGCGATGTAGTATAAAAGACCAATCCCCAGGTCCGCAAACTGAATGCTCTCCGTAAAGGGCATCACAGCCAATACGGCAAAGGCAGGCGCGTAAGCTAAAATCGGTGCTAACGTAAACAAAGCTTTGTCAGCGTTCAGAGGACGTGTGTCTTCTTTGAGCAAAAGCTTGGTAACGTCAGCGACCGTTTGCAAAAGGCCCAATGGACCTACCCGGTTCGGGCCGATACGCAATTGCATCCAACCGATGACTTTCCGTTCAAAGTAAATGGCGTAGGTCACAAATCCCAGCAAGACAACGAGCATTGCGACTGCCGCCAGGATAAACCAAAAGGTGGTTCCCCATGAGGGTGCTTGCTGCAAGAGTGTACTCATTAACAGTCAACCTCCCCGAGCACGATGTCGATACTGCCCAGGATGGCGATCATGTTGGCGAGACTTTCCCCCTCCAACAGCTTGGGCAGGATTTGCAGATTGGTAAATGAAGGACGTCTGAACTTTAGCCTCCACGGCTTATCCTTGCCCTGGCTGGCGATGTAACAGCCGATTTCTCCTCGTGGGGATTCGATACGCACGTAGGTTTCACCTGCAGGTGGACGGATGACCCGCGGTACTTTTCCAATGACTTCTCCCTCACTGGGGAATTGATCGAGCGCCTGCTCAAGGATACGCAGCGATTGCTCGATTTCTGCCATGCGCAAATGGTAGCGCGCCATGCAATCTCCCTCGGTGGCAGTAGGAACGTCAAATTCAAAGCGATCGTATATGCAATACGGTTCGTCTTTACGAAGATCCCATTTGACACCGGTCGAACGAAGCATGACTCCTGAGAGCGAATAGTCCAAGGCCGTCTTGGTATCGAACTTCCCGATCCCTTTGATCCGGCTGATAAAGATTTCGTTTCCGGTCACGAGCTGATGGTAGCTAGGCAACTCGTTTTTCATGTATTGCACGAATTCTTTGGCCTTGTCGACCCATCCAGGAGGCGCATCCCATTTGACTCCACCTACCCGCATGTAGTTAAAGGTCATGCGTGCCCCGCACAGCTCATTGAACAGGTCGAGAATCATTTCCCGATCGCGGAATGCATAGAGAAACGGTCCCATCGCCCCGATGTCTAGCAAGTAAGTTCCCCACCAGACCAGGTGGCTGGCTACGCGATTCAGTTCCATCGCAATCAGACGCAGAAACTGTGCACGTTCTGGAACTTCCAAGCCCATCATCGTCTCTACCGCATGACAGAGAACGTAGTTGTTGGTCATCGCCGACACGTAGTCCATCCGGTCCGTGTACGGAATGATTTGCGTATAGGTCAAGTTTTCCGCCAGCTTCTCTGTACCGCGATGCAGGTATCCCATCACCGGAATTGCTTCGCGGATCGTTTCACCGTCGATCTTGACTACCAAGCGAAATACACCGTGCGTACTAGGATGCTGCGGTCCTACATTTAATAGCATCTCTTCCGTGCGAATGCCTGTATCAGGAGAGGTCTCTACCCCCGTCGTGAGGATGTTCTGGTTCATGAATTAAACCTCCTCGTCGTATTGCACATAATCTTTTCGCAACGGGTAGCCTACCCAGTCGTCTGGTAGCAAAATTCGACGCATATCCCTATGTCCCGGGAAATGAATGCCTAAAAGGTCAAACGTCTCTCGTTCATTCCAATTAGCTCCATACCAGATGTCCATGACGGAAGGAACTGCTGATTGCTCTCTGCCCGTTTTGACCTTCACTGCCACACTTTGCCGATTCTTGTAGGAATATAAATGGTAGTAGACCTCCATACGGTCCTCATAGTCTACTCCATGCAGATCGGACAAGTAGTCAAAACCCAGTTGCTCGTCTTCTTTCAGAAATTGAGCGACTTCAAGCCAGCGATCATTCTTGATGACCAAAGTAGGTACTTCTTTTGCCAACTCGTTAATATAGGAGGCTTCCAGAGTCTCAGGGCCAAAGGCTTCGGTCAATCGGGAAATGTATTTATCTAGATAAGGCTGATTTATGGAAGGAGCTTTCGGTATTTCTTCGGCTCCCCCGGCGTCATCCGTGGCTTGCACCCCTTTTGCCTTTGCTGCGGCGGCTGCAGCTGCCTTGGCTTTGGCAGCGGCTGCTGCTTTGGCTTTGGCATCCTCTCCACCCGCATCACCAGCATCTGCACCTGCCTCACGCGCTGCTTTGGCCTTCGCGGCTGCTGCTGCGGCCGCTTTTGCTTTTGCTGCCGCTGCGGCTTTGGCCTTGGCATCGGCATCTGTACCTGCGTCGCCAGCTTCTGCGCCTTGTGCAGCAGCTTCCTTGGCTTCCTTTGCAGCCTTGGCTTTTGCTAAAGCTTCTGCTGCGGCAGCGGCTTTGGCGGCTGCCTTTTCCTCTGGGGTCATTTCAGTGACGGGCTTCGCTGGTGCTGCTTCTGTCTCCTTTGCTTCCTTCGCTGCCTTGGCTTTCGCGATTGCCTCGGCTGCTGCTGCGGCTTTGGCGGCTGCCTTTTCCTCTGGGGTCATTTCAGTGACGGGCTTCGCTGGTGGTGCTGCTGCTGACTCTTTGGCTTCCTTCGCTGCTTTGGCTTTTGCGATTGCCTCGGCTGCTGCGGCGGCTTTGGCGGCTGCCTTTTCCTCTGGGGTCATTTCAGTGACGGGCTTCGCTGGTGCGGCATCTGCCTCTTTTGCTTCCTTCGCGGCCTTTGCTTTCGCAATTGCCATTGCCTCGGCTGCTGCAGCGGCCTTAGCGGTGGCTTTTTCCTCCGCTGTCATTTCAGAGACGGGCTTCGCTGGTGCTGGAGCCGCTTCTACCGGTTCGATCCCATCCGCATGCGCTGACGTTTCACCCGCCGCCTCTTGTTCTCTTAATTTTCGCAAAGCTTCAGCTTTGGCACGAGCCTCGGCTGCCGCCTGTGCCTTTTCCTCTGGCGTCGGCTTGCGTTTCTCGTCACTCATTGACTGGTCACCCGCTTCCCAGTCTTCGCTTCATGCCGAATCTTTTCTTGCAATTTGTTTATTCCATAGATCAAAGCGGCTGGATTCGGCGGGCAACCTGGGATGTACACATCGACAGGAACAACCTGATCCACACCTTTTACCACACTGTAGGATCGCACATACGGGCCCCCGGCGGTTGCACAGGACCCCATGGCAATCACCCATTTTGGCTCCGGCATTTGATCGTACAATCTGCGCAATAGCGGCGCCATTTTCTTCGTTACCGTACCCGCCACGATCATCACATCGGATTGTCGCGGTGACGCACGGAAAATCACTCCAAAACGGTCAAGGTCGTAGCGAGCCCCACCCGTTCCCATCATCTCGATCGCACAACAGGCGAGTCCAAATGTCAGTGGCCACAGGGAGTTACTGCGTACCCAACCCTTCACTGTCTCCAACGTCGTAAACATGACGTTGCGATCCAGTTCTTCTTGTAATTCAGGCGCAATGCTTGTCAGGTCTAGTTCCATTCCAGCACCTTCTTTCTCCACGCGTAGATCAATCCTACTACCAGCAAGGATATAAAGATGACCATCTCCACTAGTGCAAACAGACCGAGTTTGTTGTAGGCGACGGCCCACGGGTACAGAAAGAGCGTTTCTACATCGAAAATCACAAACATGAGGGCAAAGATGTAATACTTCACATTGAAGCGTACCCAACTGTCCCCAACCGGAATGTTACCGCTTTCATAAGTTGTTTGCTTCTCCCGCGTTGGTTTCTTTGGACGTAACAGAGGACCGATGAAACTGACAGTAGCGACGGGCAATAACACACCAAGGATCAAAAAGATGGAGACAATGACATAATTGTTGGTATAGATGTCATTCACCCACGTTCCCTCCGCTTTCGTGAAAAGTATGAATCCGTTGCTTCGTGCCCTCTGATGGAGTGAAGACTCCTGCAAAGGGTACTGCCTGCAGTATTCGGATGTAGGTTTTTTATTGGCGCAATCTGATACTGTTAGAAAAAAATACCTTTATCATTATAGCAAATTGCCTATAAAGTGTCTAACGAAAGCCTTCCTAATGAGCCATATAAAGGAAAAAACTCAGGGTAATTTCCCTAAGTTTTTCCATCATACTTTGATGACTAAACGAATAGGCTTGTCTAATCATCTTGTATTCCATTATTGCACGTTTTTAGAGAACTGTTCACCAAGGAAGTCCTCGTAAACGCGTTCCCACACAACGGTAAAGGTCATGGTCTCGTCTTCTGGAATCTCCAGGACGTTTTCAATCGCTTCTTCCATGTACGGCGTCAATTTGATCAATACTTCCGTCAGCATTTCGTCGTTCGTATTGAGCATTTTCTTCAACTCAGCCTTGGAGAGATTGAACGTGTTCTCATCCTGCTCATGCAACGTCATGATCAGGCGGCTGAAGATCGGGTGAACCAATGCTTCCAGCTTCACATGAGCCAGAGCCAGAGATTCAGCGTCACTCAATTGGAACAGCTCAGCTGCATCCGGGAACGGGTACACAGGAACATCCCATACATCCCCTTTGTCGATAACCAAGCCCCATTTCGTGAACAGTTCGATCGCAGCTTCACGAGAGTTCGGATACTCATAGTTGGAGCGGCTCATGAATGCCTTAAAACGATTCAACAGATTCACGTAGCCATTGAAATCTTCTTCTGATTTAAATTGATCTTGAACCGGAGCAGTAAAAGTGCCTTCCAGAGCGTTGAAATCTTTCAGAGCGCTTTCCATTTCTGCTTTGGTTTCGAATTTCGTAACTACATAGCACATAGCTTGAAACAACACGTTCATTTCATGAGACAGCACGCTGGACCAACCATTGGCCGCATAGCTGCTGGGAATTACTACGCCTTCGTTGTTTTGGCGGATATCGCGAATGGTTTGCATCACTACTACTCTCCTTTTTCCCCAATAGCCAATGCCGTTTCATCCCGATGACATCCATACAATTACGCTTGTCGGCAGGGCATTAGGTCTATTATACACAGAAACCATAGGCAATTACCAACTGGAAATATCATGCCCCCAAACAGTCCCAGCTCATACAACCAAAGACGAAAAATCCCCGCAACCTCGTGGGCGCGGGGATACCAGCCTATTGCATTACTTCGTAACATCCAGACGAGCGATCGCACGTTGCAGCGCACGCTCAGCACGTTGGAAGTCAAGGTCAGGATACTTCTCATTCAAACGTTTTTCTGCACGGCCTTTAGCAGCCTGCGCACGCTCAACGTCGATGTCTCCCGGCAATTCAGCCGTTTCAGCAAGGATGGTAACTTTATCGCCGCGAACTTCCATGAAGCCGCCGCTTACAGCCATCATTTTCGCCTTCTGTTTTGATCCGAACTGGCGCTGTTTTCAGCGGGCTCACCAGCGGCATGTGATTCGGCAAAATACCGAGATCCCCTACTACACCGCGGGCGATGACCATTTCAGCTTGACCGCTGTAGACAACCCGTTCAGGAGTTACGACTTCAACTGTCATCTTGCTCACTTACTGGTCTCCCCTTTCCAGGGTGTCTTACGCCATGGACTTCGCTTTTTCTACCGCTTCTTCAATCGTACCAACATACAGGAACGCGCCCTCTGGCAGGTGGTCGTGCTTACCTTCGAGGATTTCTTTGAAGCTACGAACTGTATCTTTCAGTGGAACGTATTGACCAGGGTTACCGGTAAATTGCTCGGCAACGTGGAAGGATTGGGACAGGAAACGTTGAATGCGGCGTGCGCGTCCAACTACTTGCTTGTCCTCATCACCCAACTCATCCATACCCAAGATTGCGATGATATCTTGCAGTTCTTTATAACGTTGCAGAATTTTTTGCACGCCACGAGCCACATCGTAGTGTTCTTGACCTACAACGTCTGGAGACAGTGCACGGGAAGTGGATGCGAGTGGGTCAACCGCAGGGAAGATACCCAACTCAGCGATAGAACGCTCCAGGTTAGTCGTAGCGTCCAAGTGAGCAAACGTAGTAGCAGGAGCCGGGTCAGTATAGTCATCCGCTGGTACGTAGATCGCTTGAATAGACGTTACGGAACCTTTTTTCGTAGAAGTAATACGCTCTTGCAGCTGACCCATTTCGGTAGCCAGTGTTGGCTGGTAACCTACCGCAGATGGCATACGGCCCAAGAGAGCGGATACTTCAGAA
>JARDZO010000346.1 GCA_029240815.1 Brevibacillus sp. | reverse complement strand
ATGATCCCGACAGTCCTCGTGACATTCGGCTCAGTGATCCTCATTTTCACAGTCTCCCGTGGGATGTTATCTGCCAACGTTAGCTCGGGTAGCAGGGTAACCCCCAGGCCCGCCGCTACCAGACCTTTGATCGCATCGATGTCTTCGCCTTCAAAAGCGACCTTGGGCTCAAATCCCATCTGGGCACAGGCGTTTACGACAATGCTGCGGAGAACAAAACCAGGGGGAAACAGGACAAAGGTATCCTGCATCAGTTCATTCAGGCGCAAGGTTTTATTCTTGGCGAGCGGGTGCTTCGCAGGCAACAGGGCGACGATTTCTTCGGCAAAGAAAATGTGACTTTGTACGTTCTTTTCCTGGGTGGGAACAGGCCCGAGAAAAGCAATATCGAGCTCCCCTTTGATAACCGAATCGATGAGTGGCAGGTAAGCTCCCTGACGCAGTTGAAAACCGATATCCGGATAGCTCGAACGAAAAGCAGAAATGACCGCAGGCAATGGATTGGCGGCGAGACTGCTTGTAAAACCGACACGGATGGTACCGCGCTCGGGATCGAGAATCTCCTTGATTTTTTTCTTTGCCTTTTCGATCTCGGCTAACGACAACTCTGCATGCTGCAGAAAAATCTTCCCAATGTTGGTCAGCTTGACGTTACGTCCTTCTCGGATAAAAAGAGAAACTCCCAGTTCCTTTTCCAAAATGGCGATGTGCCGACTGAGCGCAGATTGCGCGACGTGAAGGGAATGGGCAGCCTCGGTGTAATGCTCCCTTTTGGCAACTTCGATGAAGTATTGGATCTGTCTGAAATCCATTATACTCTCCTCAAAACACGACTTATCTCATTTTGAGATTGATTTAGCACTAATTATATATTGTTCAAATAATTTACTCAATCTAAAATAAGTTCTAACAGAGAGAGTAAGGAGTGGGAGAAAAATGAGCATGCGAGGATTGCCTACAAAACAGGGTCTGTATGATCCGATGTTCGAACATGATGCTTGTGGGATTGGCTTTATCGCCAATTTGAAAAACAAGGCCAATCACGAGATGGTGAGGAAAGGTTTGCAAATACTCTGTCATCTGGAGCACCGTGGCGGTCAAGGAAGCGACCCGGAGACAGGGGACGGAGCAGGAATCTTGACTGGCATTCCGCACACCTTCTTTAAAAAGTCCTGTGATGAATTGGGCTTCAAGCTTCCGGCTCAAGGCAAGTACGGTGTGGGTATGCTGTTTCTCCCGTTGGACGTGACTTTACGTAATACGTACGAAAAGCAATTGGAAGAAATCATTCAAGCGGAAGGGCAAAAGCTTCTCGGATGGAGAACCGTTCCGACGGATACCGATAAAATTGGGAAGACAGCGAAGGCGAGTCAACCCTTTGTCCGTCAAGTGTTTATCGGGGCGAGCTCCACTGTGAAAGACCAGCTCAGCTTTGAACGAAAATTATATATCATTCGAAAACAAATGGAACAGGTAGCAGGTGAAGGCTTTTACGCAGCCTCGATGTCCAGCCGCACCATTGTTTATAAAGGCTTGGTTACTCCGGAACAACTGGATCAATTCTATACCGATTTGCAGGATGGATCCTATGCTTCCCCATTTTCAGTGGTTCACTCCCGGTTCAGCACGAATACATTCCCTACATGGGAGCGTGCCCATCCGAACCGCTATTTGATCCACAACGGTGAGATTAACACGTTGCAAGGGAACATCAACTGGATGCGAGCTCGCGAGCAAATGTTCCAGTCTGAGGCATTCGGTTCCGATCTGCAAAAAGTGGTGCCTGTCATTGATCTGGAAGGCAGTGACTCTGCCATTCTCGACAACTGTGTGGAATTCTTCTCGCTAGCCGGTCGCTCGTTGCCGCACGTGGCGATGATGATGATTCCTGAGCCATGGGATCAAGATACGAACATCGAAGCAGCCAAGAAAGCATTTTACGAGTATCATAGCTGCTTGATGGAACCATGGGATGGCCCGACTGCGATTTCCTTTACCGATGGAAAACAGATCGGCGCGATCCTCGACCGAAACGGCTTGCGTCCAGCACGTTATTACGTTACCTCCGATGATACTATTATTTTCTCATCCGAGGTAGGGGTCCTCGACGTTCCGGATGAAAAGATCGTGCAAAAAGGACGATTGAGCCCAGGGAAAATGCTTCTCGTCGATCTCGAAGAAGGAAGAATTGTCTCCGACGAAGAGATCAAACAGCAAATTGCGAGTGAGCAACCGTATGGCCAATGGGTTCAGAATAATCTCGTTACTCTCCCAGCTTTGCCGAAAGCGGTTACTCCGCAGAGAATTGCTGGAGAAAAATTGCTCGCACGTCAAAAGGCATTTGGCTATACCCAAGAAGAGCTCACCAAAGTACTGACTCCGATGGTAGCCGAGAAAAAAGATCCGATCGGGTCCATGGGAATCGATACGCCGCTCGCGGTGTTGTCTGATCGTCCACAGCTGCTGTACAACTACTTTAAACAATCGTTTGCACAAGTGACCAATCCACCCATTGATGCGTTGCGTGAAGCATGTGTGACCTCCACACTCTCTTATTTGGGAGCCGAAGGAAATCTGCTTGCACCAGACGATAGCAATTGCCGCCGGATTCGTCTGAGCTCGCCACTTCTGTCCAATGAAGAGCTGGCAAAGCTGGCCAAGAACCCACATCTGGAATTTCAGGCAAAAACGTTGCCGATCTTGTTCCCGGCACAAGGTGGTGCAGCTGAGCTGGAAAAAGCATTGGATGACTTGTTTGCAGCTGCTGATCAGGCAATGGCTGCTGGCCATACTCTGCTGATCCTGTCTGACCGAGGCATGAATGAAAAACAAGCGGCTATTCCGGCATTGCTGGCAGGCAGCGGACTTCATCACTATTTGGTGAGCAAAGGAACGCGGACGCAAGTGAGCCTGATCGTGGAATCGGGTGAACCACGCGATGTCCACCAGTTTGCGATGCTAATTGGCTACGGTATAGATGCTGTCAACCCTTATGTCGCGATTGACTCATTGCTGGAGCTGGCTGCATCCGAAAAAGGTAACGGCGTGCATGCCCAAGATGCTGTGGAAATCTACTTGCGCACAGCCGTAGAAGGTGTCGTGAAGGTCATGTCCAAGATGGGGATCTCCACGGTCCAAAGCTACCGCGGCGCGCAGATTTTCGAAGCGATCGGGATCGATTCCTCTGTCATTGATCGATACTTCACACGGACCGCTTCCAAAATTGGCGGGATTACTCTCGAAGTGATCGCCAAAGAAGCACTCGCTCGCCATTCCAAAGCATTTTTGCCGGAACATTCCGAAGAATCCCTGGAACCAGGTAGTGATTTCCAATTCCGTCGGGATGGAGAGTTTCACTTGTTCAATCCGAAAACCGTGCACGCCCTGCAAAAAGCTGTACGTGAGGGTAGCTACGAGCAATATAAGCTGTACTCGGAGATGGCCAATGACCAGCAATTCGCTTTCTTGCGTCATCTGCTGGACTTCAAATCAGATCGCAAGCCGGTGCCACTGAACGAGGTCGAATCGGTTGATTCAATCGTTCACCGCTTTAAAACAGGGGCGATGTCCTACGGTTCCCTGAGCAAAGAAGCGCATGAAACTCTCGCCATCGCGATGAACCGACTGGGTGCGAAGAGCAACAGCGGGGAAGGCGGGGAAGATCCACAGCGTTATGTGACGGACGAAAATGGTGATCTGCGACGCAGTGCCATCAAGCAAGTGGCTTCTGGACGATTTGGTGTATCCAGTCACTATCTGGTGAATGCCAGCGAGATTCAAATTAAAATGGCGCAAGGAGCAAAACCGGGTGAGGGCGGTCAGCTCCCTGGCAACAAGGTGTATCCATGGATTGCGGAAGTACGCAAATCGACGCCGGGTGTCGGGTTGATTTCTCCGCCGCCGCATCACGATATCTATTCCATCGAAGATTTGGCGCAGCTGATCTTCGACTTGAAAAATGCGAATCCACGAGCGCGAATCAGCGTGAAGCTCGTGTCCAAAGCGGGAGTCGGAACGATCGCGGCGGGAGTGGCAAAAGGTCTGGCAGATGTGATTGTGATTAGCGGTCATGATGGCGGTACGGGAGCTTCTCCAAAAAGCAGTATCAAGCATGCAGGCTTGCCATGGGAGCTTGGTCTTGCGGAGACGCATCAGACGCTCTTGTTGAATCAGCTTCGCGACCGTGTAGTCGTGGAGACAGACGGGAAGATGATGACCGGACGTGACGTCGTCATCGCGGCTCTTCTCGGTGCAGAAGAATTCGGCTTTGCAACAGCCCCACTCGTGTCCATCGGTTGTGTGATGGCGCGTGTATGCCATCTGGATACTTGCCCGGTGGGAGTCGCTACTCAAAATCCGGATTTGCGCAAGAAGTTCAAGGGAGACCCTCAACACGCTGTCAACTTTATGCGCTTCGTGGCGCGTGAAGTTCGTGAGATTATGGCAGAGCTTGGCTTCCGTTCCTTTGAGGATATGATCGGACGCAGTCAGCTCTTGACGATGAATGAAAAAGCGAAATCACACTGGAAGGCCAAACACATTGATCTGTCGCTGCTCCTGTTCCAACCGGAGCTGCCAGAAGAAGTCGGCCGTTTCCATCAACGCCTGCAGGACCACAAGCTGGATGCGACACTGGATCGCAAGCAGTTGTTGGCATTGTCCAAACCAGCGCTGGAAAAACAGCGCCCAGTCGAAATCAATTTGCCCATTAACAATACAAATCGTGTAGTTGGTACGATTTTGGGCAGCGAGGTCACGAGACGTTTTGGGGAACACGGCTTGCCTGAAGACACCATTCGCTTGAATTTCAAAGGATCTGCAGGCCAAAGCTTTGGTGCATTCGTGCCACGCGGCATTACGCTAAAACTCGAGGGCGATGCAAACGACTATGTAGGAAAAGGTCTATCTGGCGGACGATTGGCCGTATATCCTTCTAAAAAAGTGACCTACGCGCCAGAGAAAAACATGATCATCGGGAACGT
>JARDZO010000093.1 GCA_029240815.1 Brevibacillus sp. | reverse complement strand
CGGAAAAGTTGATGACGGTCGTGACACCAAAAATCCACAGAATGGTGAGGATGAACTGCAGCCAGACAGGGAGCAGGATATATTCCCCGCTGAACGGGTTGTAAAAGCCCGAGAACGTGATGCCAGACAAGTAAACAAGCACGGCTGCCGATACTTGTACGATCATTTTTGGCAAAGCCGAAAAGTCTTTGCCTTGGGTCTTGTACCAGTCATCGATCGTGCCGATGATCAGGAGCAAAAGAGAGCCTGCCAAAACAGCCAGGGTCTGTACGGTCGATTCCTTGGAAAAGAGCAGAAAGGAAGCGGCGAATCCAATGAAAATGGCGTAGCTGGCAGTCAACGGAATCGGTTCGCGATGTATTTTTCGTTCTACGTCTTTGCGGGGCTTGTCCACAAAATCCAGTCGAAAAGCCAGTTTCCCCAAAGGCGGGATCAACACGAGCACGATACAAAACGACAGTAGAAAGGATAGAGCGTATGTAATCGTAACCATCTCCTACAAATGATAGAGAGTTGCTTCTCCACATGTTCATTATAGGGAGTATTCCAAAATTTGTCGACTCTTGGAACGAGGGGGAGGTACCAGAAAAAGTTGGTACTTATTCGTTCCGGTGAATAAAAATATAATCCCTTCTTAGGAGGGATTCGCATGGAGTACATGGCATTGTGGTTTGTGCTAGGCATTATTTTTTTGATTACGTGGACGACCAGAGGATTTCAAATTTGGCTCAAAATGATCATCACGATCTATTACATCGTACTATCTTTCGTGTTTATCATGAGAAAAGAAGAGATCTATCGACAATTTCATACGATACCTGTACCGAATGCGTTTTGGGATGCAAACAGTGACTGGGTAGCATCCCTAATCGGTTTTTATTTCCTACCCTTTTTGCTGATCCTCTTGTTCAACTACTATCGATGGTTTACTCAGGCGAGCGGAATCGCCAAGAAAGTAGGGATCGTCCTCAGCTTGATCCCCTCAGGGGTTGTCTTTTTCTGTTTGCTCGTCATTTTTTCCATGTATGGATATCGTCCATAATTAGAGCAGTTGTATTTCCATCACGAAAAAGAGGAGCCCATTCTTTTCAAAGGGTTCCTTTGTTGTTTTTTGCAGACCGAATCTCTCGTAAAATCCCGCTTTTGTCGCTCGGGCGTTGCACCAGATGCGTGTGGCTCCAAGACTCGCTGCCTCGAGGAGGACATGGTGCAATAAGAGGCTGCCGTATCCTTTTCCTTGCTCCCTAGGCAGGGTGGCAAATTTTCTGAACTGGGCATCGCAGCCGTTCACGAACAGGGAGAGGACACTGACGAGTTCTTTGCCCTCATAGAGACCGAAATGAAGACCGGTGTCATCCTCTATCATTTGCACGAACGAAAGGTCCTTGTCGGGCCACAGGACTGTATGGCGAAGCTCCCAGGTGTCTTCTTTTCGAATCTGTTTGATGATCACGACGGCGTCAGCCTCCATCTGCATAATGGATGTCAGGAAATCTGACATTTGTGTTTGCTTTTAGACACTCCTCCCGTATAGTAAGAGGAAGAACTCTATTTATTTTCCCAAAAAGCTAAGGGGAGTGTCGATATGTCAACCGAACTGGTTTTGGAGGAAAACACAGAACTGAGTACAGAGGATGCAAACGGACTGACGCGGTTATTGGTAGATGTCGTGGGAGATGGGGCCTCCATCGGATTTTTGCCCCCGTTGGATCAACATGTGGCGCGAGTGTACTGGTCTACCGTACTGGGAGATCAGGTAAGATTATGGGTGGCACGCCAAGATGGAATCGTGGTCGGAAGCGTCCAGCTACACCTCTGTACCAAGCAAAACGGGTTGCACCGTGCTGAAATTGCCAAGCTGATGGTGCACCCGTCCCAACAGCGTAAAGGGATAGGTCGCTCCCTGATGCTCCTCGCTGAGGCAAAGGCCAGACTGGAAAAACGGGCGCTGCTGGTACTGGATACGCGAGAAGGGGATCCTTCCAATTTGCTGTACGAATCAATGGGGTATACCGAAGCAGGGAAGATTCCGCATTACGCGGAGTCAGCTAATGGCCAGCTGGACGCTTCCGTCTTCTACTACAAAATCTTGAGAGCTGAAGGCTAGGAATGAAGAGCAAAAGACTGCTGAGATGCTGCAGTCTTTTTTCTTTTCAGGAAAAGAGATGTAAAAATTGACAAACCGACCGACGGTTTGTATAGTTAGGATAGAGAGTTAAATGGTAAGGCTGACGTCTTATGAACCAGGAGGAACCATGCAATCGATTCATCAAAATCCAAGCTTCCAGTTGCTGCTAACCATAACCGAGGAATTGATCGAGGAAAAAGGCTGTCACCAAACCACTTTGCAGGACATCATCAAGCGTTCTGGGCTGTCTAAGGGGGCGATTTACCATTACGTCAAAAGTAAAGATGAGCTGTTGGGGCTGTTGCTGAGAAAGCGTTTGGAGCGTATTGGCACTCAATTTTACGAAAAGGTACATCAGGGTGAGCATAATTTACACAGCCCGTTGGCAGCGATATCGGACGCATTGCGTCACATCCATGACCCGAAGGATGTCACCAATCTCATTTTTATTTATTTGTTGAGTAAAAAAGATGACCCGACGATCGGTAAGATGCTGACCGCGATCTATGAGCGTAGCGTTCAAAACTCACAGGAATGGATTGAGCTCGGTCAAAAAAACGGAGTGATTCCCGCTAGCCTCGATGCAGAGAAAACAGCGACCCTGTTTACTATCCTGACTTATGGCATCCGCGTGCAGACGGTCGTTTCTCCTGATATGAAAACATTCGGGGCAGAAGATGTGTTTCAGATCATGTATCAGACATTGTCGAATGGATAAAAAGAAAGGGTGGGAGCTCGATGTTCTTTTTCTCGTTCTTCAAGGTTTTGCACATCATTGCAGGTTTTACGGCATTGGCTGTCTTCTGGATTCCGATTGTGACGAAAAAGGGAGGCAAGGCGCATATCCGGGTAGGCTGGGTATACGTAGGAGCGATGGCAGTGGTAGCGATCTCCGCGTTGTTCATGGGAATCTGGCGGATCGGCTTTGATCCCGAAGGCACAGTTGAAACGGTTGCTTTTGCCTGGTTCCTGATCTTTATCGCCATCCTGAGCTCGGCGACTGCGTGGTACGGTATACGGGTACTGCGCTATAAGAATCGCAAAACGGGGCATCGTCAGTGGTTGGATTTGCTTTTCCCCGCATTGATGCTCATCTCGGGAGTCTGCATTTCCATCTACGGAGCTACCATCGGATTTACGCTGATTACGTGGTTCCCGCTGATCGGCATCATGCTGGGGGCATCGCAGCTACTCTACTGGCTACGCCCTCCCGCGAAGAAAATGCATTGGTGGATGGAGCATTTAGGAGGCATGCTGGGATGCTGCATCGCGACCATTACGGCTTTTACCGTGTTTGGCGCTCCGAGATTGCTGGGTGTAAGCTCGGTTCACCCGATCGTATGGTTTATCCCCACGATCTTGCTAGTACCGGTAATTGTCGGTTTTTCCGTATACTATCAAAAGAAATTCAACCGAACAAAACATATGTAAGCAAAGCTGTCTGGGGGACCAGACGGCTTTTTTATTTGAAAAGTCAGGTAGAAGCGCGTTCATGCATTTGAGTTTAGAATTGAAGATCTTGGCATGAAAGGCAGCCACTTTCGCAAAGGAAACTGCCTAGAGAATGCCTGCATCGAATCCTTCTTTTCGATCTCAAAACAGAGATATTGTACTGTTCTAAGTGTGATCAGGCGAAGAACTTTCACAAGTGATCGAGAAGTACATATGGTTTTACAACCACGAGCCATTTCCAGAAAAAATTGAACCAGTATGCACCGGTTGAATATCGTAACACACTGGTTGCTTAGGCTTTTTTTAAGACTGTCTACTTGACAGGGGTAAGTCCATTTTGGCTGCCTTTTTAATGTGAAAAAATATCGGATCATGATGGGAAAAAGATAAAGCCGCAGCGGGCTTACGTTCTACGATATAGCAAGCAACTCCTAAAAACAGAGCCAGTTCCCTTCGGTTAATGCGAGAGGAAAATAATATTGACATAAAAACGAACAGGAGGTATATTTCCGTTAGACATTTAGATAATTTTCTAAATATCAAAATTGGACGTAGAAGAGGTGAATCAGGTGAATGAGGCATTTAAAGCGCTGGCTGATCCAACACGTCGGCAAATCTTGAAACTGTTGCGAGATCAAAACATGACGGCTGGCGAAATTGCAGATCAGTTTCAAATTAGTAAGCCGAGCATCTCTCACCACCTGAGTTTGTTAAAGCAGGCCGGGCTGGTTAGCGACGAACGAAGAGGGCAAAACATCGTCTACTCGTTACATACGACGGTGATGGAGGATGTCTTGAGTTGGATGTTCAGTATTTTAGGAAGTGAAGACAAGGAGGAAAGTTCATGAGAACCCTGTTCCGAGAATTTGTGTTACTGATGATTGTGTTCTCACCAACTATTGGTGCATTGGTGTTCTATCATCAGTTACCGGATACGATGGCTACGCATTTTGGAGCGGACAATGAAGTGAATGATACCATGAGTAAACAGATGACAATTGTGGTTTTTACAATAATTGGGCTTGTGCCGATTTTATTCCCATTGATGAGAAGATTTGAACAACGACAGATAAAGGATGCCAAGTTTATCCTCGCGATTCATGTAAGCAGGTATTGTCTGGCACTATTGCTAGCAATAGCTGGCTGGTCAATTTTAACATACAACCTTGGGTATACATTGGATATTCGCAGAATTGTTTTCATTGCCGTCGGAGTCTTATTTCTTGTAATAGGAAACTATCTTGGCATTATAAAGCCGAACAATTTGATGGGTTTTCGCACACCATGGGCTCTAAGAGATGATGAGAACTGGCGAAAAACTCATCGACTGGGCGGACCGGTGATGGTGATCGGAGGTTTGATCATTCTAGTAGCTACATTTTTACCAGTGTGCGTATCTATTTTCATTTTTTTCGGGACGATGGCGAGTGTTTTTTTGTGCCCTTCAGTTACTCCTTCATGATGTTCAATCGTAAACGCCACTAGTCTGTTTTCTGTTTTACAATCCGTCACATAAATAAACAGGAAGGAGAAATCGATTATGATTTCAAGCGTTACGATGGCAAGTATTGTTATTCAAGGCTTGATTGCTCTAGTGTTTGTAGTCGGATTGTTTTGGTACATGTTTAAACGAGAGCGATTTTCGATGCGACCAGTTTGGGTTGGAGCCTTGATTTTTTTCGTATTTACCCAGATCCTTGAAAAAGGATTGCATTTTGTCGTTCTGCAAAGCAATGCGGATGCCAATGGAATTCTAAGCAAACCGGTGGTGTTCGCATTATATGGGGCCCTGTCTGCAGGAATCTTTGAAGAGGTGGGACGTTTTGTTGGCTTCCGCTTGCTATTGAAAGCTAACCGCGAACGAAAAGATGGATTGGCTTACGGGCTTGGCCATGGCGGCATCGAAGCTATTTTCATTGGTGTGATTTCTTCGATTCAAACTCTTGTGTTCGCTATGTTGATAAACCAGGGTAAATTCCTGCAGACAATCGGCTCAAAAATACCCGAACACATGGCAATCACTCTTCAAGATAAAATGCTGAACATGTCAAATTTTGAATTTTTACTGGCAGGATTTGAACGTGTACCAGCGGTCATCATCCAAATTGCGCTGTCGCTTATCGTCTTATACGCAGTACGAACTCGAAGGAATTTGGTTGTTCTATATGCCATTTTGCTACATGCCCTTGTCAATTTTGTCCCAGGAATTTATCAAGGATATAAAGGCGCATTCAGTATTTGGATTGCGGAAGGAGTTGTCCTACTATTCGGTATTGTGGCAGTGGGGTTCATTCGCTACTCTCGGTTCTGGAGAAGTTGGGCATAAGAAACTAGCCAAAACAACAAACCCCAGACCGTCCAAACGCTCGAAAATGGCCGCACCTACTATCCTCTCAAAAACCTTGTCTTGCAGCCCAGATCGATGTTCCATCGTGATCTCGGTAAACGGCATGGCCACCGAAATCATTGTGTTGTTTGATATTGTAATTCCTCCTCATCCATTTGAACGAACGATATGGAGGTCGTCACCCAGAATCCTTTCTTGAGGAATTGCGTTTTGGAAAAGCTCGGCGAAAAAATACTGGAGGAAATCTCGTACACTCCTTCGGCGACAATCGAATGCAGCAGTGAAGAGACGTCAAGCAGTCAGCCATACGCCAAGGTGGAGTATGCGCGCTAGGTGAAGACGTCGTTCTCGACGAGCTTGCGACTGGCGATCTGGAAGTGATTTTTCGCTTTCGCAAAAAAATGGTCACTTCGCTGATTTTTCTGATTGCCTATTCAAACTGGCGTTCGAATCGAACACCAGTTTTTTTGCGCTTTTCTTTACGATCAATTAACGAAAGATTTAAACAAAAACAATTGTACGGCTATATACAAGACACATATAATTTAGTCACAACAGTCAAGAATCAACAACAACTTTCATAGATTACAGTATTTATGAAAGAAGAAACCACAAATTCTTTGGAGGTGTTCATGGTGAAGAAAGGCAAATGGTTGGAAAGACGTTCTCTATTTGCATCTGCTGCAGGAGTGTTACTCGTCACTGCTGTCATGACAGGATGTTCGACGAATTCCACAGGATCAGGCAACCAAAATCAACAAGGAACCAACGCGCAAGGAGAAACACCACCTGCCCAACCGTTGACGCTTGCGGACATCGAGAAGAAGGCAAAAGAAGAGGGAACCGTCGTAAGCGTAGGGATGCCTGACTCTTGGGCCAACTGGGCGGGGACCTGGAAGGACCTGGAGACAAAGTACAGCCTGAAGCACACGGACACAGACATGAGCAGCTCCGAGGAGATCGCCAAATTTGAAGCGGAGAAGAACAATCCAACGGCAGACATCGGCGACGTCGGCATAGCGTTTGGACCCGTAGCCGTGGCAAAAGGAGTAACCCAGCCGTACAAAACCTCCTACTGGGACGAGGTTCCCGAATGGGCAAAAGACAAGGACGGGCACTGGATCGTGGGCTACCAAGGAGCCATCTCCGTCTTGACAAACAAGCAGCTGGTCACAAACCCGCCAAAATCATGGGATGACATGAAAAAGGGCGATTACAAGGTAGCGATTGGCGACGTGACAAAAGCGGCACAGTCTCAAATGTCCGTCCTGGCAGCAGCTATTGCGCACGGGGGAGACGAAACGAATATCCAGCCAGGGATCGACTTCTTTGCGGAGTTGGCCAAACAAGGCCGTCTTTCACTCGGCGAAATGAACATGGCGACGATCGAAAAAGGGGAAGTAACCGTGGCCCTTTTGTGGGACTTCAATGCTCTCTCTTACCGTGATCAAATTGATCCGACTCGATTTGACGTGAACATTCCAGGAGGCGGTACTGTCGTAAGCGGCTATGCCACCATCATCAACAAATATGCTCCGCACCCGCACGCCGCCATGCTGACACGCGAGTACATTCTTAGTGATGCTGGCCAGATCAATCTAGCCAAAGGCTATGCCCGCCCAATCCGGGAAAGTGTGAAACTGCCGGATGACGTGGCAAAGAAAATGATTCCGGCCGATCAATACAAGGATGCTAAGCCTGTCAAGGATCAGAAGGCATGGGAAGAGACCGCAAAGAAACTGCCGCAAATGTGGGAAGAGCAAGTCTTGATTTATGCGAAATAACGGGAGGAGTCAGGGATGGAAATGAACAAGGTAATCGTGGTGGTAGTGGACGGTATGCAATACCAGGCTGCCATTACGCAAATGGGCTATCTCAATCATCTCGTTGAAAAGGGCAAGGCAGCACGCTATCTGGTCAAATCAGAGCTGCCCAGCCTCTCCCGCCCGTTATACGAAGTGCTTTTGACCGGAACCCCAAGCTCGGTGAACGGCATTACATCGAATCAGGCGGTCCGTCTTTCCGGGCAGAAAAGCATCTTTCATTTGACGAAAGAGCATGGGTTGCGAAATGCGGCAGCCGCCTACTATTGGGTAAGTGAGTTGTACAATCGGGCTCCTTTTCATTATGTTGAGGACCGCTTCCAGCATGACATGGAAAAAGCAATTCAGTACGGACGCTTTTATTTTGACGACAATTATCCGGATTCTCATCTGATCATTGATGGGGAGGCGCTGCGGCGCGAAGTGGACCCTCATTTTCTCTACATCCACTCGATGGGGGTGGACAACGCAGGTCATCTATTTGGATCTGACTCCAAGCAATACCGCGGCTCTGTTATCGCCGTGGACACCATTCTCGCGCAGCTGCTGCCGATCTGGATGGAAGAAGGCTATACCATCATCGTGACATCTGATCATGGCATGAATACGGACGGCAACCACGGTGGGACAGGGGATGACGAGCGTAATGTGCCGCTCTACGGAATCGGTCCCGCCTTCACTCCGGGCGTGTATGAAGAGACGGTCCCGCAGCTGGCGGTGGCGCCCTTGATCTGCCAATTGTTGGGCATTCCTGCATCGGAAGTGATGATTCGCCACTCGTTCCCCGGTGTGCAAGGTTGATTTTGATAGGGGTGGATGCGCTTGAAATTGCATAAAAACCATGTCTGGCTTTTGCTGTCCTTGGTGCCATTTGCCATACTGGTCATTTGTTTTCAAGTCTTGCCGCTGATCGTCATGTTTCTGGAAAGCTTTCGTGGAGATGGCGGAGTCGGCTGGGGCCTGGATCAGTACACAAAGGCTCTGACGAGCAAATACTACTTGCTCGGCTTAAAAAATAGCGTGTTGATTTCGTTTTGCGCAAGTGCGGTCGGGATCGTGGTAGCCCTGTTTGCTGCTTATTCGATTACGCGTTTTTCCAGACGGATGCGGGATTTCCTGTTAATGCTGTCCAACATGACCTCCAACTTTTCGGGGGTACCGCTTGCTTTCGCCTACATCATCATATTGGGCAGCAATGGTCTTTTTACTCTCTTATTCAAACAGCTGGGCTGGACGACACTCGCTTCGATTGATTTATTCAGCTGGTTCGGCTTGGTTTGTGTGTACGTCTACTTCCAGATTCCGCTTGCCATCCTGCTTTTGTATCCCACCTATTACGGGATTCAAGTGCAGTGGCGGGAATCGGCTTCCTTGCTCGGAGCGTCTACTCCCCAGTTTTGGAGGCATATCGGGCTTCCTGTGATTATGCCGGGGATAGTGGGGACCTTCAGTATTCTATTTGCCAATGCAATGGGCGCGTACGCGACAGCCTATGCCTTGGTGGGGGGGAACTACAATCTGATTGCGATCCGCATCGGTTCACTCGTCGCGGGTGATGTAGCCGCGAGACCCGAGCTGGCTGGAGCGCTTGCTGTCATTTTGGCGATTACGATGGTGAGTGCGATGTTGATTAACGAGTGGATGATGCGCCGGGTGAGGAGGGAGCTTGGATGAAAGAAGGCAAGGTATTTCATAGCTCGATTGTCACGCTGGTCATGCTCTATCTGTTCATCCCGCTCATCGCCACATTTTTGTATTCGATCGCTACGGACTGGTATCGGACGATTCTGCCGGAAGGGTACACGCTTGCATGGTACAAGGAGCTGTTTACCGATCCGCGCTTTTTGGCAGCGATGCAGCGCACGCTGTTGGTCTGCTTCATTGCGATCTGTATCAGTGTAACGGTCATGGTCCCGACTATTTTTATTGTCACGGTCTATTTTTCCCGGTGGGAGCGGATCCTGCAAAGTCTGGTCATGCTCCCCTATGCCATTCCCGGCGTGGTGGCTGCCGTCGGTTTGATCAAAGTGTACTCTTCGGGACCGATCGTATTGTCCGGCAGCATCTGGCTGCTGGTGGGTGCCTATTTTGTTGTGGTGTTGCCGTACATGTATCAGGGAATCCGGAACAGCATGCGTACGATTGACGCCATCAGGCTCGTGGAAGCAGCAGAGCTACTGGGCGCGAGCAGGATGCAGGCGTTCTGGAAGGTGATTTTTCCGAACATCCTGACCGGAATCATCATCTCCACCCTTTTATCGTTCTCCACGTTGTTTGGCGAGTTTGTTTTAGCCAATCTGCTTGTGGGCGGACACTATGAAACCATGCAGATTTATCTGATCCGCCGGATGGAAGAGAGCGGCCATCTCACAAGTGCCATCGTGGTCACCTACTTCATTCTGCTTTTCGCTTTATCTGGAGCAGTCATGAGACTAGGAAAATCGTCCAAGGAGGGAAGCAGATGAGCTATGTACAAATTGAGCAGCTGACCAAACGATTCAAGGATGCCACGGTGTTGAACCAGGTTTCCCTCTCGATTGAAAAGGGCGAATTGATCACGCTGCTTGGGCCGAGCGGATGCGGAAAAAGTACGCTGCTACGATGCATCGCTGGTCTGACAGACGTAGAGGCGGGGGGCAAAATCGTCGTAGGCGAGACGGATATCACGACGCTCGCTCCCAAGGAAAGAGGAGTCGGCATGGTGTTCCAGTCCTACGCGCTGTTCCCCAATATGAATGTATTTGACAACATAGGCTTTGGCTTGAAAATGCAGGGCGCGGGGAAGGAAGAATACAAGTCCAGAGTCGAGCGAATCATTGACCTAGTCGATCTTGGCGGACGCGAAGGATCGTATCCCCATCAGCTTTCCGGAGGTCAGCAGCAACGGGTGGCTTTGGCACGGTCGCTCGTCGTGGAACCGAAGATACTCCTTCTGGACGAGCCGCTGAGTGCACTGGATGCGAAGATTCGGAAAAACCTGCAGGCCGAGATCAGGCGGATTCAACAGCAGCTCTCAATCACGACCGTGTTCGTCACACATGATCAGGAGGAGGCTTTGACCGTATCCGACCGGATTTTTGTCATGGATCACGGGAATATCGTGCAGACGGGAACCCCTGAAGAAATCTACTCCCAGCCTGGCAATGAATTTGTCGCACGATTTATTGGGAATTACAATGTACTAGATCGCGCGCAGTTGGATCAGTTGCTGGGAGAGGCTACTCTAGATGGAGTAGCATTCGCTCCACTGCTAAAAGGAGGAGCATTCGCTACTCTTCAAGGAGTAGCATTCGCCATCCGTCCGGAAGTCATTTCGCTGTCGCCCGTAGGAGTCGAAGGGTCCTCAGGTTCAGAAAGAGGTTGGCGCGTAGAGGGTGTGGTCCGTAATCTGACACTGAAGGGCAACGTCATTCGCTATGAAGTCGAAGTGAAAAAACAAAACCTGCAAGTGGATGTGCTCAATACATCTGACAATCACTGGATTCGCTTGGGAACAACGGTGAACATGCGGATTCCAGCTGACGAGTGCATCCCGTTACAATAAGGGAGAGTAACGAATGTCCATCTTAGCGGAAGAAAGAAAAAAAGTGATCATCGAGGAACTGAATCTATACGGAAAAGTAAAGGTGTTATCGTTGGCCGAGCGGCTGGAGGTATCCAGTGAGACCATCCGCCGCGACCTGGATGCCTTGGAGCAAATGGGCCGGTTAAAGCGTGTGTATGGGGGCGCGGTCAAACAGAACTATGCCGAAGGGGAGCCACCGTATTATCAGCGACAGGATATGAATCTGGCGGCAAAGCGGGCAATCGGTCAACGGGCAGCCGAGCTTTTATCGGACGGTGACACAGTCGTGATCGACACAGGTACCACGATGCTAGAGTTTGCACGGGTCATTCAGGGCAGGAAGCGGTTGACAGTGCTGACCAATTCTCTCCCAGTAGCGTCCTTGTTGGCAGAATCACTGAATCAGCAGCTGTTTACGGGAAAAGTCATTCTTTTGGGCGGAGAAATCAATACGGAGCAGCAGTCGATCAGCGGGCCGCTTTGTGAAAAAATGCTGGAGACGTTCCATGTCGACAAAGCGTTCATTTCCGTCGGCGGTATATCGCTCTCTACGGGGATCAGTGACTACGACATCAACGAGTCCATGATGTCGATCGTAATGGCTCGCGTGTCTAAAGCCGTTTTTATCCTGGCTGATCAGAGCAAGATCGGCGTACAGGCATTTTGCAAAATTAGTTCATTGGATTCCGTGGATGTCATTATCTCCGACCACGAGAAGCCTGCATCCTGGGAAAATGAGTTGGAGAGTAAAGGGGTCACCTGGATGACGGTCGAGATCGGGGAGGGAAGGGTATGAAAGTCGATTATCACGTACATCTGGAGGAAGGGCCTTATTCTCTGCGTTGGTGGAACCGCACGGCAGAAGCAGTGCTGTCCTTTCACCGGCCTGCAACCGATAGGCACTCTCGGGAATGGATGGAAGAGCTGTCGGCGTGGATGGCGAGACGAGTAAATCAGGGAGCTTATTCCCAGGGGTGGTTGGACCTCTACCGCTTGCGTGCCAAGCAACTGGGGCTTCGAGAAGTAGGTATTGTAGATCATCTCTATCGTTTCAAGGAATTTAAGGCATATTTCGAACAGAACATGCATCTGAAGGATGATCGATTGGGGCAGATCCAACGAAATTGGCTGGACCAGGTATGCACGGACTCGATTGATGATTTCGTTTCGTTCATCCAGTCACAGCAGGCCATCTGGGAAGCGGACGGGATCGCGCTGCGTCTAGGGATCGAAGCCGATTACTTCGTGGGAGGAGAAACGGTGCTCGCCCCGATGATTGCCGCGTATCCATGGGATCATGTTATCGGCTCCATTCATTTTGCTGACGGTTGGGGCTTTGACAATCCAGACACGCAAGATCGTTTTGAAAAGACGGACCTGTTGGCGCTCTATGAGCAGACGTTTGCCGTCGTGGAGCGAGCGATTGACAGCGGATTATTCGATATTGTCGCTCATTTAGATAATCTGAAAGTGTTCGGACATCGCCCCTCAGAGGAACAGCTTCTCCCGCTCTATCAGGGAATGGCTCGTGCCCTGCAAAAGCAGGGAGTGGCAACAGAGATCAACACAGGCTTGTACTATCGGTATCCCGTCAAGGAAATGTGCCCGAGCTACAGCTTTTTACAAATCCTTCACGAGCACGGGGTGCCGATCACGACTTCTTCGGATTCCCATTTTCCTGACCATTTGGGAAGTTATTTGGGGGAGGCGAGGCAATTGCTGCGAAAAGCTGGGTACCGGGAGATTGCCACGTTCGAACGGCGTGAGCGCAAGATGGTTTCCCTGGAAGAAACGGAATAAATCAGGAAAACCGGCGTTCACGGAGAGCGCCGGTTTCATTTTACAGATAAGACTGAGCGTCTATTCCATTTTTCTCAAAAAAGTTCCCAATTAACGGAAACTGGTACTCATTAAGATCGTATCAACAAGGTGAATGTTACCATGAAAAAGTGAGGTGTAGTGCGTTGCCGATAGAGAAATCGATAATAGAAACTTCAAAAGGGAAGCTACAGTATCATCTTAGTGGAAATGGCAAACCACATATCGTTTTGATTAACGGTGGTTCGGGACCTATAGAAGGTTGGATGAAAATACTGCCAGAAATTTCGGGATTGTCATCCGTATTTTCCTATAATCGGTTTGGTGTCACTGGCAGTGATAAGCCGAAAGAACCTCAAGATGGAATAACGATTGTCGAAGCGTTACGGGAGGCATTAACAAAGGTAGGTTTTGAACCTCCCTTCTTGCTTGTTGGACATTCATTAGGGGGATTATATGCAAATTTATATGCCCGACTTTACCCAAATGAAGCAGCAGGAATTGTTTTCTTAGAATCTAGCCATCCGAAAGATATAAGCCTGAATGAATATCAAGGTAAGGCAGTAAAAGCACTCAACAAGATGCTCGCTCTGTTTGATTCCTTTTCTTCGCATAAACAATTCGATGAAGTTCATTTTGTAAAAAGGACTGCGGATCACATCCATCAAATAGATCAATTTCCCGAAATCCCTGTCTACGTGATTACAGGTGGAAAAGAAAATCGGATGATGCCAGAGGAAGCTCGTCAAAAACGAAAGGACAATCAAAGGGACTTACTTTCATTGTCCATACGTAGCAAACACATTATTGCTGAAAAAAGTGGACATTTTCCTCAGTTCTCAGAGCCAAGGGTCGTCATTGATACGATCAAAGATTGTGTAGCACAAATAAAATCTGGGGTTACCACCCAGCATATTGTCTGACCTTCTCCATATCGATGGCGTTGTTTTCGAGGTCCCTCAGAGCTTGATCCAAAATGGATACCGCTAAGTCAATTTCCTGCCTGGAGATCGTAAGCGGCGGGGTGATTTCAATGACATTGCTATGAATCCCGACATAAAAGACAAGCATGCCCAATTCAAAAGCTCGGTAACAAACGGCGGCCGTCTTTTCAGCAGCAGGGGTCTTGGAAGAGCGGTCCTCCACGAGTTCCACTCCTATGGCGAGTCCACGCCCGCGCACATCGCCGATCCACTCGTATCTTTGCTTCAGCTCTTCCAACAGCCTCAAAAAATAGGCTCCGTTTTCAGCTGCATGCTCGATGAGCCGCTCTTCTTCCAAAATAGCGATATTCTCCAGGGCCGCCGCGCTGCAGACCGGGTTGCCGCTTGCCGTGAACATGTGGACACCGTAACCTGCATCGAGCAGCTCTTTTCGGGCTACCACCGCGCTGATCGGCAAGCCTGCCCCCAGGGATTTGCCTACGACGACAGCATCAGGAGCCAAGTCGTAGTGGTCAAAGGAGAACCATTTCCCCGTTCGGCCCATTCCTACCTTCACTTCATCAAAGATCAGGGAGATCTCATAGCGCTGACACAGCTTTTGCAATTCCGGCAAGAAGTCATCAGGAGGTACAATCAGCCCACCGTCACTCTGGATTCCTTCGACGATCAGCCCAGCTGTGTCTTCGGGGGGACAGATCGTACGAAAGACTTCCTGTTCAATGTATTGGATAACTTGCGACGTGAGTGCCTTCGTCTCACCGAATGGAGGACGATAAGGATTCGGATACGGAAGCTTGATGACATTGCCATGGCCGATAAATTTGGCTTGGGCAGGATGGCCGGATAAGGAAAGGGAGCCCATCGTTTGCCCGTGATAGGAGCCCATAAAGGAGACCAGACGCGAGCGCTTGCGGACGAGCGGCAACAGCTTGTACACACAGTCATTCGCGTCCGAACCGGAATGGCCGAACCAGACCTTTTTCTCAAACGAGCCCGGCGTAATCTCGATGAGCTTTTGTGCCAAGCCGACCATGTTTTTCTCCGGAATGGTCAATTGTGACGTAAACGAGACGGTCTCATACTGCTGTTTCAATTGATGGGCAATGCGAGGATGGCCGTAGCCGATACCAGCTACCGCCCAGCCAGCGCTCAAATCCAGATAGGACACACCTGCTTCGTCCATCAGCCTGGTCCCGTGCGCAGAGGCGACAGCCATCGGGTAAAAGCGGATTTTCAACGCGTTGGAAATCACTTTGTCTTCGATTGAAAGCAGTGTGTCCTGGTTCATGACAGCATCCCCCTTACATTTTTGAGATCGTACTTTTTTAGCTTGTAATTCAGATTTTGACGGGGGATCCCTAGCTGCTCACTTGCCTTGGTAATGTTCCCCTTGGCGTCACGCAGTGCTTGTTCAATCATGACCCGTTCGAGATGTTCGATCTGTTCGGAAAGATTGCCTCGAAAATCATGAACAGACGGCTGAGAAGAGAGAGTGGGCTCTGCCAGCTGGTTCATTTTTTGTTTGAAGTCAGGGGGGAGATGATCAAAGGAAATCATCGTTTCGTCATACACCAGATTCAAGGAGCCTTCGATCGTATGCTCCAGCTGACGGACATTGCCTGGCCAGCTGTAATTCAGGAAGAAGTGGAACACATCATCGTCCACACCTTCTACTTCTACTCCCAATCCAATCGAGTGTTTTTGAATGAAAGAGTCGATGAGTACGGGAATGTCTTCTCTGCGTTTTCGCAGGGGAGGAATGAAAATATTGACCACGCCGAGACGGTAATACAGGTCTTCCCGCAGGTGTTCATTGGCGATGGCGTCGTGCGGATCTTCGTTCATCGTGGCAATCACGCGAACGTCGATGTCGAGTACTTTGGATGATCCGAGCCGTTGGATTTTCCTTTCTTGCAGGACGCGGAGGAGCTTGGCTTGGAGGTTGGGATTCATCGAATTGATTTCGTCCAACAGCAACGTTCCCCCGTGTGCCTGCTCAAAAAGACCTGCCCGATCGATGGCTCCGGTAAAGCTGCCGACACTCGTCCCGAATAATAAGCCTTCGAGCAAGGCTTCCGGCAGGGCAGCGCAATTTTGAGCGATAAAGGGCTTGTGCTTGCGCGGACTTTCATTGTGAATACTTTGGGCGATAAGCTCTTTGCCTGTCCCGGTTTCTCCCACAATCAGAATATTCGAACCAGAGCGAGCAGATCTGCGGGCTTGCTCGATCATGTAACGCATTTCCTTACTCGAGTAGACGATGGTCTCGAACTGGTAACGGGTGTTGCTTTTCTCAGCGGTGGGCACCCGAGGGACGGATGAAGTAGAAGTCTGTTTTTGTAATTGGTAGATGGTCTCAGTCAAATGCTTCTGTTCGGTAATATCCTTGGAGATTTCTACCGCCCCTACTTTTTTGCTCCCCACATACAGCGGCATCGTGCGGGATAGAGTGGTCACGGCTTTTCCATTGTTCGTAAAATGGGTCTCCCGGTGATTGAGTACCCGTCCTGTTCGCAAGCAAGTCAAGAGTGTGCTGGTTTCTTCGTCGAGGGACCAGACATCCTCTAGCCTCTTATCCCTGACCGCATCGGGTTCCATCGTGTCGAGCTCTCCCATTTTCCGATTGTAGAAAATGATTTTTCCCTGCTGATCGATACTGCAAACGCCTTCCTCCAATTGGTCCAGAATGGTGTCGTACATGGCTTTGGCTTCATTCATTTGCTGTAGTTGGTGCTGTAATTGCTGTGTCTGAGTCATGTTTTTAAATATGAGCAGAAAGAGTGGCGGATTCGATGGGGTGTCGATACAGGAGAGGTTCGCGATCAACTGCTGTGTACCAAATGAAATGGCGATCCCGGTCATGTTTTTGCTCATGTGAATGCATTTGCGGAATTCTTCGGATGGAATCAGTTCAAATAGGGAGATGCCGATCAAGCTGCTTGGACTGCTGGAGAACAAGCGTGTAGCTGCTCGGTTTAATGAGAGAATATCTCCGTTTTCATCGGTGATGACCATGCTGTCAAAGCTGGCGTTCCAGACATCGTGCAAAGGGAGACTGGAGATCGCGTTCATGTGTATAAATCGCCCCCATAGACTGAAAAATTTTTAGCGAAAAAAAGTGAGCGTTTTGTCTCGTGTTGATTGGTAGAAGAGATTCATTTTGTAAACTATAGCAGAACATTCAGATCTTTTGAAAGGGATAATTGGAATATAGAATCAAAATTTGGAATGAAAAAAATCTTTCGAAAAATAGTGGGCGATTGGAGACTTTTTTTCGCTCTTTGTCATCAGGTATGTACAGAAGAGTGAATATTCGTGCGGTTTGTCCGTTTTGTAGCTGTTGGCACGGATGTTGCTGAAAGACACCTTATCACAAGTCACAGGGGGTCATTATGGGAGAAATATCTTTGCGAGATATACAAGCAGTGGACGTCCATGCCCATCCGTACGTAGCGAATGAACAGCCTTATACGACCGAGGCGTTTATTCGCAAGCTGTCCTTGTCTGTGCTGCCTGAGCAAATGCACAAAGGTCAAGTCTCTTCTCCGCATCAGCCATATCCAGGTTCGATCATGTGGATGCAGATCCTGATCAGACGACTGGCTCGTTACTTTGGCTGTGAACCGACGCTTGCGGAAGTAGTGAAGCAGAGAAATGAGCGAGCGGGAAACTTCCAGGCTTACACGAGAGAGCTGTTCGCGGATGCAAAGCTCACGGGTGTCATCGCAGACTTTGGGTATCCCACGCCGATGCTGAAAAAGCAAGCGTACGCTGAACTGTGCGGAGCGAGGATCTGGGAGATTCACCGCATCGAGCCCGTAATGGTGCGCCTGCGAAAAGAGTGTGCAAGCTTCGGAGAGTTCGCCGAGTTGTACCGCGCAGATTTGCGAAACGCCTTGCAACGTCCCGATGTCGTCGGATTGAAATCCATCATCGCCTATCGCAGCGGGCTAGAAGTACTGGATAAGA
>JARDZO010000092.1 GCA_029240815.1 Brevibacillus sp. | reverse complement strand
CGTGACCATTTACGCTTACGGTGTTGTTTATCTGGGAGCATACGTCCGACACACAGGTTCCAGTATGGCGTGTACCGATTGGCCACTGTGTCAGGGCAAGCTGATTCCGGAGCTGTCCGGGCAGGTGGGAATCCAATTCGTTCACAGACTCGGTGCAATGCTGCTCTTGATCTTGCTGCTGCTGAACTTGATTTACGCGGTCAAGCATTTTAAAGAAACCCGACGCGATCTTTACGGAGCCAGCATTCTTGCTTTCGTGCTCGTTGCCCTGCAGGTGTTTAGCGGCGGTTTCGTCGTGTTGTTCCAGCTGCATCTGTATGCGACTCTCCTGCACTCAATGATTATTACCATACTGTTTGGGGTTATCTGCTACATGTGTCTGCAGTCACTGAAGACCCCTCGATCGAACATGCTAAGAAAATGAACGGACATGATGCAAAAAGCCGCTTGCCCCGCAACAGGGTAAGCGGCTTTGCTGTATTCGGCCTAGTTGCTTGTGTACTCGCTGCGAATAATGCGGACATTTTCCTTGTGAGATTCCTGTGTGGTCGGGGAGAAAAAGGCGTGCTCCTTTTCCATGCTGGCAATCAGCGCTTCGTCGTTCGCGATGACGGCCTGCGTCAATCTCTCCAGATGTTCCAAAGCCAAATGAGCGCGCCTCTTCATCTCCACTTGGCTGTCGGTCGTTTGACCATGACCGGGAACGAGTAGCTGGATACCGTGATCGTCGATAATTTGCAAGGCTTTTCGAATGGTCTGATTGTAGCTCTTGGCACTGTCATAAATAAAGGGCAGCTCGAAATCTGAGAGGTAGTCGCCTGCGACGAAAAGGCCAATAGAATCAACGATGGTAAACAATCCGTCGGCAGAATGACCCGGAGCCAGGTAAAAATGCAGTGTGGCCGAACCAAGAGTCAGCTGCTGGTGATCCTCGGAGATGACGATGTCCAGCTCGGGAAACTCGATAGGGTAGTCTCGCGTTAAATAATAGGTAGCATCGAAGTCGTGAATTAAGTGTAGCTTGTGATCTTTCTTGGGATGATTCTGCAAGCCAGTACTGCCGATCGTTTTGGCGTCAGGAAAGGCGCGATAGCCGATAATGTGATCGAAATCGCCGTGAGTAAACAACAAATAAAGTTCTTTGTCTCCTCGAATGGACTGTACGTAGTCTTGAATGTCCCGGACTTCATGGGGGAGCCAGTTTGGATCTACGATCACGATATGCTCGTCCAGTGAAATGACAGTGGATGTTGTTTGAAACAGGGCGCTTTGAAAAACGGTGACACATTCAGTGGTGTATTGGATCATGGCAGAAAGTCTCCTTTACAAATCTTGATTAGTAAGTAGACGAAAGGAAACGCCAAAAGTTACCCGTAAAGTGGAGTAAATTTCAACCGCGCACCTCGCTGTCTTTTGTTACAATAAAAAGCAAACAAATGATCGTGATGAGAGGATGAAAGGCATGCGCATATTACATACGGCCGACTGGCATTTCGGACGCCAGCTGGAAGGTCGAGATCGCCGGGCAGAGCAAGCGGCATTTGTGGACGAGCTGTGCCGGATCGCCGATGAGCGCAACGTAGACTTGGTGCTGATCGCAGGCGATGTGTACGATTCCGTCAACCCGCCAGCATGGGCAGAGGAGCTGTTTTACGAAGCCTTGGAGCGACTGTCCTCCGAAGGGACACGGGGAGTCGTCGTCATCGCAGGAAACCACGACCAGCCGGAGCGGGTCAGAGCGGCTGCGCCACTGGCGACGAAGCATGGGATTGTGCTGCTGGGCTTGCCAAAGGAAGCACCGCTTACGCCTGAAGAGACGTTGGAAGGTCGCGTGAGGATCGTTGCCGGCGGTCCTTCGTGGCTGGAGCTTTCTGTGCCAGGATGTGAACATCATGCCGTTGTGCTGGCGTTGCCGTATCCGTCAGAATCCCGTTTGAAGGAGCTATTGAGCGAGAGCTTCACACAGGAACAGATGCAGCTTGCCTTTTCCGAGCGGATCGCGGAGCTTTTAGCAGACCTTTCCCGCCATTTTCGTGATGATACGGTCAATCTGGTCACCAGCCATCTGTTTGTGATGGGCGGGCTGGAGACGGATTCAGAGCGGCCCATTCAGATCGGTGGAACCATGACCGTATCTCCGATGGCTTTCCCCGAAAAGGCCGACTACGTGGCACTCGGACATTTGCATCGACTGCAAAAGCTCAGAGACAAGCCGTTGGTCCGCTACAGCGGGTCGCCTTTATCTTACAGCTTTTCTGAGGCAGGTCAGAGCAAGGCCGTCGTACTGGTCGATGTAGTGCCGGGTACAGAAGTGCAGGAAGAAATCATTTATTTGACGAGCGGGCGGCCATTGGCGCGCTGGAAGGCAACGGAAGGAATCGGACAGGTAGAACGTTGGCTCGCGGAAGGCCGAGATGCAGGGGCTTGGATCGATTTGGAGCTACATGTGTCAGATGTGATTGACCCGGCAGAATTTCAGCGTTTACGCAAATTAAGCGATGATTTCCTCAAGATTCAACGCGTGGTCGTGCGGGATGACCACCAGGAGGATGAGAATACAGAGCGCGTGGAGCTGACTGAGCTGACACCGGACCAGTTGTTCCGCCGCTTCTACGAACGAAGACGGGGAGCACAGCCAGATGAGCGTCTGGTTGCGATGTTTGAGCGTTTGCTGGCAGAAACCGGGGGAGAGGAGGAAGCAGAGTGAAGCCGATACGTTTGAAGCTGTCAGGAATGCACAGCTATCGGGAAGTGCAGGAAGTCGATTTCGAAATCCTTTGCCAGGCTGGACTGTTCGGGATATTTGGTCCAACCGGTAGCGGAAAGTCCACCATTTTGGATGCGATCACACTCGCTCTCTACGGGCAGGTCGTTCGTCTGGGAGGAGGTAACCATCCCAAAGAAGTACTGAATCAGCTGGAGCAGCGCGTCTTTGTCTCCTTTACTTTTGAGCTGGGCAAGGGTGAAGATCGCAAGCAATATACAGTCGAGCGTGAATTTGGGCTGGATAAAAAGGGTAATAAACGTCAGCCAGAGGTTCGGTTGATCCAATCGGGTGCGTTGACGGGAGAGCCGGATGTGGTATTGGAGTCCAAGGCGACGATGGCTACGGCAGCGATCGAAGCACTGATTGGATTGACTCTGCAAGATTTCACCCGTGCCGTCGTGCTGCCACAGGGGCAGTTTTCACGGTTTTTGACGTTGAAAGGAAGTGAGCGTAATGAAATGCTGCAAAGGATGTTCCGCTTACATATTTATGGCGAAAAACTGAGTGAACGCGTTCGACATGCTCTGGAACAGGCAAAGGAGCAGCTGCATCGCTTGCAGCTGGAAGCAGCAGCTCTGGGGGATGCCGGGTACGATGCGCTGGAGTCAGCCCGACAAACGTGGACAGATGCGGCGCAAAAGGAACAGGAGTACGTGCAGCAAAAGCAGGAACTGGCGGGTAAGCTCAAGGCGATGGAGCAGCTGTATCAGTGGCAGCAGGAGCTCGTGCGTGTACGAGAGCAGCTGCAGGATTACGAAGCACGTCAGCCCGAGATCGAGTCGTGGAAAACGCGGATCCGAGGCTGGGAATCCAGCATCCGACTATTCCCGCTCGTCCAGCAATGGGAGCGTCTGGATCAGGAATGGCTCGCCACCGGACAAGCTGTCGAGCGTAGCCGCGAGGAGCAGGAGAGCGCTCGTGTCAGGATGGAAACAGCGGAACTCGAATATCAGAACGCCCAGTCTGTAATGCTGTCTCAAGAACCCGATCTGATCCTGCAAAAAGGCAGGTTGGCCCAGGCAGAAGAATGGGAGGTAGAGCTGGCAGCGATCCGCGAAGAGTGGACGGGCTTGGAGAGCGAGCGTAATGAGATTACGGCGGCCCTCAGCCAAACGGAAGAGCAGCTGGCTCGGGATGAGGAAGCTCTGCAAGTCTGGGAGCAGGAGTGGAAGCGACTGGACGAGCAGATGAAACAGGCTGTCGTCACTCCGGAATGGCGCGATCAGGTGTCAGCAGCAAGAGAAGCCAAGCACCAGTGGGAGCGGGAGCGTTCAACGCGTCAGGAGCTGTTGGATGAAGTCACTGCCGCAGAGCAACAGCTGCAGGAGGCTTCGCAAAAAGCACAGCAGCACCGTCTATCATGGGAGGCGAGTGCGAAGCAGCTGGAGCAAGCCAAAGAACAATTGGCAGCCCCAGATTCACAGCCGATTCTCACAGATAACGAATGGGAGCAGGCACGGACTGATCTCAACGAAATGAAGCAAGTAGGTCGCCAATGGCGGGAGCTTTTGCAGCAGAAAAACGATTGGCAGGAAAAGTGGGAGCGGATCGCAGGAGAGCAAGAGCAGGCTAAGTCTCGCTGGAGCGCATTGCAAGCCGAGAGTGAAGCGAAAGAGGAACAGGTGGCCAAGCATCAGGCTCTTTCTCATGAGCTGCGCGAGTCGTTGGAACGCTGGCAGCAGGAAAATATGGCTCGTTATTTGCGTGAACGGCTGGAGGATGGCGATGAGTGCCCGGTTTGCGGCTCCACGCATCACAAGAGCGGGGACGTGCAACACCTCGGATCGGAGGAAGTTCGCTCAGAGGGAGAAGAGCTACGTGTTCGCAGCAAGGCAGCAGAAGAAGCCTTGCGCGAAGCAGAACGACTGGCTCGCTCGGCAAAGGAGGCAGTGCTCACCGCCAAAGGAGAGCAGGCAGCTTTCGAGGAGCGGCTGACCACTCTCAAAAACGAGCGGGAATCTCTGCTTACACGCGTGGACGCGCTCAAGAATGAATGCCGCGGATACGGGGAAATGTGGGCGGTCGAATCGTTTGAAGAGCTCTTGGGCGTCTACCAACGAGAGGAAAAAGAGCTCGCCGCAAAGCAGGTAGAGCGTGAGCGCTTGAAGGAAGCAAGGGAAAAGCTGACGCAGCAGATCGAAGAGCTGCGTGAGGAGGAAGCAGGACAGAAGCGACTGTTGGAGCGTAGCGCCTTGATTCTCGAACAATTGGACAAGTCGATCGCAGAGGGAAAAATTCGTTTGCAGGCGGCAGATGAAAAGGTCAGGCGTGCAGCTGAAGAGCTGGATGCCAAGCGCAAGGACTTGCTCATCGATGAGATTGAGCGGCATTACGAGGAAATTGGCAGAAGAGATCGCCAAATGGCTGGATTGCAAAACATTCGAACGGAAAAAGAACAGCTACGTGGGACGCTGCTGGCACAATGTGACAGCGCCCGAGTGCGTCGCAGTGAATGGAAGTCGCGAGAAACCTCTGTGACTGAAAAACTGGCTGACCGCAAGCGGATGTGGGAGCAAAAGCATGTGCAGTGGCTGGAGCGGACAGGTGGTCAACCTGCCAAGCAGCGATTGCAGCAGGTCGAGGAAACACTCACACGATTGCGTCAGGCAGTAGCTACAGCAGAAGAAAAGCGAAAAGAATCGGCAGCTGTGCGAGAGTCTGCGCAGAACAATCTCGTCAAGCATACGGAGGCATACGCTGTTCTGACTCGCCAACGTGCAGAGGCACATGAAGCACTGCAGCATGCCTTGGTTGAAAGCGGCATGGAGACGGTCGATCAGGTCCGCCAGCAATATGCAGAGCGTGATCAGCTGCAGGAGGCAGTTCAGTTGGTTGAATCCTATGAGCGAGCACGGGACCAGCATCGGTACGATGAAGGTCGTCTGGTACAATCGTTGGCGGGACGCTCGGTATCCAATGAGGAGTTTTTGTTCGCACGACAGGAATGGGAGGCGTGGGAGCAGACCTTCCAGGAGGTACAAAAACAGGTCGCAGTGGCCAAAGAGCAGGTAGACCGGATGGAGAGCAACCATGAAAAATGGCTGGAGCTGCAAAACCAGCTGGGAGAACAGCAGGATGAGCAGAGTCGTCTGGAGGAACTGAAAAAGCTGTTCGAAGCAAAAGCATTCGTCCAGTTCATCGCAGAGGAAAAGTTGGCGTCTATCGCGCGGGATGCTTCTTATCACCTAAAGCGGATGACCGCCAACCGTTACGCCCTGGAAATCGGAGACGAAGGCGAATTCGTCCTGCGAGATGAGGCAGCGGGGGGAATGCGTCGCCCCGTGAGTACCTTGTCCGGCGGAGAAACGTTCCTGACCTCATTGTCGCTTGCATTGGCGCTGTCGATGGAGATTCAGATGCGTGGCGGCCGACTGGAGTTCTTTTTCCTCGACGAAGGCTTTGGGACGCTGGACCCTGAGCTGCTGGAAGTGGTCATGGACGCACTGGAGCGTCTACGCATGGACGACTTTACGATCGGGGTCATCAGCCACGTCCCGGAAATTCGTGTGCGGATGCCGCGCAGGCTGGTCGTCACACCGGCAGAGCCGATGGGAGCAGGAAGCAAGATCCATCTGGAAATGGAATAACGAGGAGAGAAAAACATGGCCGTTCAATTTGTGCTGGGGCGTGCAGGGACCGGGAAAACGACAGCGATTCACCAGCAGATTCTCGAGCGCCTAAAGGTCGATCCGCTGGGGACGCCGATGATTCTGCTAGTTCCTGAGCAAGCCAGCTTTCAAGAGGAATACGCATTGGCTACTTTACCGGGTCTGAATGGGGTCATGGGCACACAGGTGCTCAGCTTCGGCAGGTTGGGACATCGTTTGCTGCAGGAGCTGGGGGATTTGACGCTTGTTCCCGTAGATGATCTGGGGAAGCATATGGTTTTGCGCATGCTGCTGGAGCGGCATAAGGAAGAGCTGCAAATGTTCGCACGTTCGGCGATGCAGCCTGGCTTTGCTTCTCAGCTCGGTCGTCTGATCAGCGAATTCAAATCATACGGGGTCACGCTGGCTCACTCGGAGAATTTGGAATGGGGCAGTGCGAATCTAAATCAAAAGATTAACGATCTGCGGCTGATCATGACTGCTTACGAGGAGTATTTGTCCGAGGGGTACTGTGATGCCGATGATATTTTGAATCGCGTGGCAGTGATGGTTCCTGACTCTGCGTATATCAAGCGAGCGGAAATTTTCATCGATGGGTTTACGGGCTTCACCAATCAGGAGCTGCGCGTGATCGAGCAGCTGATGATTCATGCCCGGAAAGTGACGATTGCCCTCACACTGGACCCGGCCGAGCGGAATGCTTCCGTAGATGAGCTCGGATTGTTCCATCCTACCTTGCGTACCTACCAGGCACTGGAGTTGATGGCGAGGGAATCAGGAGTGGGCATCGAAAAACCGCTGTTGCAAAACGAATCCATCCGTTTTGCTGCAAGTCTTTGGTTACAGCAGATGGAACATGCCTATTTTCAATGGGGAGATCCGGGTGCTGCCCCCGATTCACACCGGTCAAATGAGGTATCTCTGCTGTCGGCTGCTAACAGACGGGCTGAAGTGGAGGCAGTCGCCCTCCATATATTGAAGCTCGCACGGGAAGAAGGATACCGTTGGAAGGACATGGCCATTCTGCTCAGGGAAATTGGGACGTACGCGGATGAAATCAGCTCTGTCTTTACGGACTACGGCATCCCGCACTTCCTCGACCAAAAGCGTACGGTGCTGCATCACCCGTTGGTGGAGCTGGTCCGGTCGGCGCTCGAGGTCATCGTGACCAAGTGGCGGTACGATGCCGTGTTTCGCTGTCTGAAGACGGACTTGTTCGCAGTAGATATCTTGGATGATGCCACGACACGCAGAGAAGTCGATCATCTGGAAAACTACGTACTGGCACATGGCGTCTACGGATCCCAGTGGGCGGATGAATCAGCTTGGCATTTCCGTGGAACAGCAGGGGCAGAGGAAGATGCGGTAGTCGATGCTCTGCGTCGCAAGTACGGCGCTCCACTGCTTGCCTTTGAAAAAGAAATGAAGCAAGCGGCAGGCAAAAACGTTCGGGAAATGACGGCTGCCCTGTACAATCTGCTCGTTTCTCTCGATGTACCCAACAAGCTGGAGCGCTGGCAGCGAAAAGCAGAGGAATCAGGTGATCTGGACGCGGCGCAGGTACATGGTCAGCTATGGACGGGGCTCATTGAACTGATGGATCAAGTAGTAGAGGTCATGGGCGGGGAGTCTATGGATCTCGCAACGTACGCTCGCGTCCTGGATACCGGTCTGGAGACGATCGAGCTCGGTTTGGTCCCGCCAGCCCTAGATCAGGTGCTGGTAGGTTCGATGGAGCGTTCACGTCAGCCAGACGTCAAGGCTTTGTTCTTGCTTGGTGTAAACGAAGGCGTCATCCCGTTGCGACCCAAGGAAGAAGGAATACTCGACGAAGCAGAGCGGGAGCGGCTCGCTGAGCTGGGGGTAGAGTTGGCTCCAAGTGCCAAGCAACGTCTGATGGCAGAGCCGTACTTGCTGTACCAAGCGATGACGAGGCCATCTGAGCGATTGATGCTCAGCTGTGCTTTGGCGGATCATGAAGGATCTGCCTTGCTTCCTTCCTCCGTCTTTTCACGGGTGAAGGAAGTCCTGCCTGCCATCACCCACCAGTTTTTCCACAACGAGCCGACGGGTGACCCTGAGGCGGACGCCTTTTTGCTGGGCAGTCCCCGACGTGTTTTCAGTCATCTCTTGACGTTGTTGCGCGCCATGAAAAAGACGGGAGAATTGCCGGTTTTCTGGTGGGAGGTCTACGACTGGTTTATTCGTTCCTCTACCGACGCGTCGCGTGAGAAATGGCTGTTGTCCGGATTGCGTTACGCAAACCTGCCGTCTGAGCTAGGTTATGAGACGAGTCTCGGGCTTTATGGAAAGCAGTTGAAGATGAGTGTATCTCGACTGGAACGCTTTCAGTCCTGTCCTTTCTCGCATTTTTCTTCACACGGGCTCAGGTTGTCCGAGCGTACGTTGTACAAGCTCGAACGATTTGATGTAGGCGAGCTCTTCCACGCTTCCATGAAACGGGCGGTGGAAAAGATGAACGAAGAACATCTGGAGTGGGGCAGGCTGACAGAGGCAAACAGTATGCAGCTGGCAAGCGATGTTGTCGAAGAACTTGTTCCTGCCACGAGAAGCAGCATTTTGACGCGGACTGCGCGCTATCGCTACCTGTCCGGAAAACTGAAGCGGGCAGTGGGCAGAGCGATCTACGTCCTCGGGGAGCATGCCAAGCGAAGCCGCTTTGCACCGGTTGGTCTGGAGGTTTCCTTTGGACCGAATGGCGATCTGCCAGGACTTGCACTCAAGCTGGAAAATGGCGTGGATCTGCAGCTGATTGGACGGATCGACAGGGTGGACCAATCGCTGGATGGAGACGTGCCGTATCTGCGCGTGATCGATTACAAATCCAGTCCCAAGCAGTTGCAACTCTCGGATGTATGGAACGGCCTCAACCTGCAGCTGTTGGTCTACCTCGATGTTGTGGTAGCCAACGCCGAAGAATGGCTGGGGAAACAGGCAGAGATGGGCGGGGTCTTTTATTATCAGGTGGCAGACCCTTTCGTTACGGCAAAACGGCTCTTGTCATCAGATGAGGCAGCACGGGAACGTGCCAAGCGCTTGCGGATGAAAGGCTTGATGCTGGCTGATCCAGAGCTGGCGCGGATGATGGATGCACAGGTCGAACAAGGTGCTTCTGAGCTATTGCCTTTTGAGATCAAAAAGGACGGGACGCTTTCTTCCCGTTCGTCTGTAGCGACGTCAGAACAGTTTCAGGCACTTACGACGTATGTGCGCGATACGGTAAAGGAAATCAGCACGCGAATGACCAATGGTGACATTCACATCGATCCGTATTCGAACGGCACGATGACGGCATGCGATTATTGCTCGTACAAGCCTGTATGCCAGTTTGACGGTGAGACTGGCGGCAATCAGCATCGTCAACTGACGAAATGGAACAACAAGCAGATCTGGAGCATGCTCGAACAGCAACAGCTGACAGGGGAGGAGGGAGCACAGCATGACGACACAACAGCTCATACAGGCCAAGCCTGAGCAGTGGACGGATGAACAGTGGCAAGCGATTACCCAGCGTGGGAACAATTTGCTCGTGGCCGCTGCCGCTGGTTCCGGTAAAACCTCGGTACTGGTGGAACGGATCATTCGCCGCATCATGGATGAGGCAGAACCGATTGGTGTCGATCAGCTCCTCGTCGTGACTTTTACGAATGCAGCTGCGGCAGAAATGCGCCACCGGATTGGCGACGCTTTACGCAAGGCATTAAAGGAAGATCCGCATTCAGCTCATCTGCGCCGTCAGCTGGCTCTGCTTCAGCGTGCGACGATTACGACATTGCACTCGTTTTGTTTGGGCATTCTGCGGCAGTACTACTATCTGATTGACCTCGATCCTGATTTTCGCATCGCGGATCAGCTGGAGGGAGAGCTGCTGCGGCAAGACGTCCTCGAAGAGCAGCTGGAAGGCTGGTACGAGGATGACGCCGACTTCCATGCGCTCGCAGATGTCATGCTGGACGGACAAGACGACCAGATTCTAGCGACCCTGCTCTTGCGGCTATATGAGTTTTCACGCAGCCATCCGGAGCCTGCGCACTGGCTGCAGGATGCGGCTGACATGTTTGCAGCGGCAGGACGAAACGGATTGGATGGACTGAAGTGGGCAAAGAGTGTCTTGCACTCGCTGGAGCTGGAGCTTGCAGCGATGGAAGGGAAAATGCGTCGTGCTGTGAATCTCGCATCCTCTCCAGAAGGTCCTGCAGCCTACTTACCGTTAATCGAAGCAGAAGCGGAAGCGCTCAAGCGTGCCAGCTATGCGTGCCGAATGGGCTGGGAAGCGACGCAGCAGGCTGTGAGTCTCGTCTCGTTCGCGAAACTGCCTCCGGTCAAAGGTACGGATCCAGAAGTGAAAGAACAAGTGCAGGACTTGCGCAACAGCGTGAAAAAGTCGTTGGGAGAATTAAGTGAACAGTACTTTTCCATGTCTGCTGAGCAGTATGTGACTGACTTGCATGCAATCGCACCGCACATGAACACACTCTCCCGTCTGGTGACGGCTTTTGCAGCTGCGTTCCAGCAGGAGAAGCGTTCCCGATCCATTGTCGATTTTGGCGACCTGGAGCATCTCGCATTGCGTGTGCTGACAGAAAAACAGGAGGACGGTACGATCGTGCCGTCACAGGTCTCTTTGCAGCTCCGCGAGCAATTTGCAGAGGTTCTCGTCGATGAATATCAAGATATCAATCTGGTACAGGAAACGCTGCTGCAGATGGTTTCACGCGATGCCGTGATCAATGGTAAGGCGAACCGGTTTATGGTAGGAGACGTAAAGCAGAGTATTTATCGCTTCCGTCTGGCAGAACCGAAGCTATTCCTGGAGAAGTATCTCACCTATCAAAAGGACGGCGAATTCTTCGAGTCGGCTGGGGATACAGTGCCAACTGGTCGGCGCATTGACCTGGCAGCCAATTTCCGCAGCAGACGGGAAGTCGTGGACGCCGTCAACTATCTGTTCCGACAGATCATGTCACCAGGAGTAGGGGAAATCGATTATGATCCGTCAGCCGAGCTGATCAACCGGGCGTCCTATCCCGACGTGGAAGAAGGGCGGCTTCAGGCCGAGGTTCACCTGATCGACCGGAAAAGCAATCAAGCAGATGGAGAAGGGGTGCCAGTATCAGAAGGGAATGAAGAGGCCGAGGCAGCCAGCATCCCGGATGGTACGGCTGAGAATGCGGAAGAAGCGAGTGTAGCTCAGCTCGAGGCGAGATTGATCGCGAGCCGCATACGCCGTTGGATGGAACCAGGTGAGGGAGAGGCTCCGTTGCTCGTCTTTGATAAAAAGGCGGGCGGACTGCGGCCGTTGGCGTACCGTGACATCGTCATCCTGCTGCGTGCTACTTCTGGCTGGGGAGAAACGATGCAGGAGGAGCTGCGCGAGGCGGGTATCCCTGTGTATGCGGAGCAAACGGCAGGCTACTTTGCCGCAACCGAAGTGGAGACGATGCTCTCCCTGTTGCGAGTCATCGACAATCCGCTGCAGGACATTCCGCTGGCGGCGGTTCTTCGTTCGCCGATCGTCGGTCTGAGAGAGGAGAATCTGGCGCAGATTCGGATTCGCTACACATCCGGTCCGTTTTATCAGGCTGTCGTGCAGTATGCAGAAGAGCAACCGGCAGAAGAGGGATGGGAAAAGAGGCTGCGCTACTTCTTCTCTCGCTTGCGGGAGTGGCGGACGCATGCACGACATGGTGCTCTGTCTGAGCTTCTGTCTACCTTGTACCGCGAGACAGGCTATCTGGATTATGTGGCTGCTCTGGAGAACGGACAGCAGCGCCAGGCTAATCTCCGTGCGTTGTACGATCGCGCCCGTCAGTACGAAGCAGGCTCCTATCGCGGGCTCTTCCGTTTTTTACGCTTTGTCGATCGGCTGCAGGAAGCAGGCAATGATTTGGGCGAGGCGCGGACTATCGGGGAAAACGAAGATGTCGTTCGGATCATGACGATTCATAAAAGTAAAGGGCTGGAGTTTCCTGTCGTTTTTGTGGCGGGGATGGGCAAACAGTTCAACACGATGGACCTCAAGAGCCAATTCCTGTTGCACAAGGATCTTGGATTTGGGCCAATGGCGTTCGAACCAGCACTGCAATTGCGCTATCCGAGCCTTGCTGCGTTAGGTATTCGTCAGCAGCTTCGTCGGGACATGCTCGCCGAAGAAATGCGGGTCCTGTACGTAGCTTTGACTCGTGCCCGTGAAAAGCTGATCATGGTCGGCTCCGCCAAAGACTTGGCGAAGAGCGTCATGGATTGGGGCAGACAAGGAGACAAAGAGCGGCTGAGTGACGAGGATCTGATTCAGGCAAAGGGTTACCTCGATTGGGTCGGCAGAGCGCTTTTGCGTCATCCGACTGCTGGATTGCTTAGAGCGTATCCGCAGGAGTGCGGAACGGGCGAGACGGTCAGCGTGAGGTCTATTCCGGACGATTCGGAGTGGTCGTTCCACTTTTATCAGGCAGATGAGCTGCGCGCACAGGCGGATGCTACGGCAGACGACGCGGCAGTGTGGGAACGGATGAGCAGGCGAGAGGAAATCATCGAACGACCGGAAGATGCCGGTCAACGAGAGAAGATTGAGAGTACAATGGGCTGGAGTGATCCACATCCCGTAGCGCCGCGCGTCCCTGCCAAATGGAGTGTCAGTGAGTTGAAGCGACAAGCCCGAACCGGGAAAGGTGGCGCACCAATTGTCCTGCCTTCCATCACGGATAAGCCGAAGTTTTTGACGGAACAAAAGCCTAGCCGATTGAGTGGGGCAGAAAAAGGGACCATCACCCACTTGCTCATGCAGCATCTCGATTTGAAACGGCCCCTCGATGAAACGGACATTCGCGAGCAATTGGCGGATCTGGCCGCGCGCCGCTTTTTGACTGCTGATCAGCTGGGTGCTGTAGATGTTGGACAGATTGCCCGATTCTTCGCAGATCCGCTGGGGTTGAAAATGAAGCAAGCAAAAGTCGTGCATCGCGAACTGCCCTTTACCATGACCATTCCGGCTCATGAAGTAGAGCCCGAGCTTGGAGAAGAATCGATTGAACAGGTAATTGTTCAGGGTGTAATCGACTGCCTATTGGAGGATGAGGAAGGACGCTTGGTCCTGATTGACTTCAAGACAGACTGGATGGCAAAGGAGTCTTCGCCTGCCGTCATCGAAGAGATCACCAAGCGCTACGAAGGGCAAATCAAGCTATACGTGCGAGCTATCCAGCAAATTACGAAAACGGAGCGGGAAATCGATCGTTATTTGTATTTGCTCGCGGGTGGTTTTGCGGTACGTGTGTAAAAGAAAATGCAGATAGTAGAACCGCACGCTGGCCTGAAATAGGGCCGGCGTTTTTGTTGTTCTTTCCTGCGATGCATAATTTCCCCTGTTACGGCTCAAACTTCAACTGTTTTTCTACTTGAAGAACAACAGAAAGCATGGCCATCATTGGAGGTTCTCATTATGTCATTAGGTCAGCAATTACTGCGGAAAAAAACGGTGGAACAGCTGCTGGAGCAATCGGAGAGCAAGGCGGGCTCCCTGAAGAAGTCGTTGAGCGCTTTTGATTTGACGATGCTGGGGATCGGCGCGATTGTCGGTACAGGCATTTTTGTATTAACGGGTGTGGCTGCGGCCGTGCATGCGGGTCCCGCCCTGGTCCTTTCGTTTGTGCTATCCGCACTGGCTTGCGTCTTTGCGGCCCTGTGCTATGCGGAGTTCGCGTCGACTGTTCCAGTGTCCGGTAGTGCCTATACATATAGCTATACCGCGTTTGGGGAACTGGTCGCCTGGATGATTGGCTGGGATCTGATTTTAGAGTATGGAGTCGCGGCAGCTGCGGTGGCGAGCGGATGGTCTGGATATGCCCAAGGCCTGCTGGAAGGGTTCGGTATTACGTTACCGGTGGCTCTCACCAGCGCATTCGACGCTTCGAAAGGAACCATTATTGACTTGCCAGCGGTCGTCATCATTTTTGTCATCACCATGCTGTTGATGAAAGGAACCCGTGAATCGGCACGCATTAATACGATCATGGTTTTTGTCAAACTGGTGGTCATTCTCTTGTTCCTGGTTATCGGGATCGGGTACGTCAAGCCTGAGAACTGGAGCCCATTCATGCCTTTTGGCTTTTCAGGGGTAGCGACGGGAGCAGCGACGGTGTTCTTTGCTTTCATCGGTTTTGATGCGGTTTCGACTGCTGCTGAAGAAGTACGCAATCCGCAGCGCGACATGCCGATCGGGATTATCGCTTCGCTCCTGATTTGTACGGTTCTCTACATCGCGGTTTCCTTGACCCTGACAGGGATCGTTCCTTATGAAATGCTAAACGTCAAAAATCCGGTGGCGTTTGCAATGACGTACGTCAATCAGGATTGGGTGGCGGGATTTATTTCATTAGGAGCTATTGTGGGGATTACGACGGTATTGCTAGTGATGATGTATGGGCAGGCACGTCTGTTTTTTGCGATGAGCCGGGATGGCTTGCTGCCAGACGTTTTTTCTCAGGTACACAAAGAAACACAAGTCCCGCGTAAAAGCACGTTGATCGTAGGGATTCTGGTTGCGGTCTTTAGCGGTTTGCTTCCCCTGAACAAACTGGCGGAGCTGACTAACATCGGCACATTGTTTGCATTTATTCTCGTTTCCATCGGCGTTGTCGTCCTGCGCAATACGAATCCAGACCTGCAGCGGTCGTTCCGAGTTCCGCTTGTTCCCTTGGTGCCGATCCTTGCGGTGGTATTTTGCGGTTATTTGGTGTACAGCTTGCCGGTGGTAACCAAGCTCGGATTTATCAGCTGGCTCATCGTAGGAGCAGTCGTCTATTTTCTCTATGGTCGCAAGCACAGCCATTTGGAAAAGCATTCCTCAAACAATCGATGAGCCTGCGATCAGACATGTCTCACAAGGGCATGTCTTTCTTCGCATCTGACAAAAAGATCCAATTCGTGGTAGAGTGAAGATAAGAAAACTTGCTTTGCCAAGCCTTGGCGCCGGCAAAGAACGATAACGATGAGGAGAACAGGCTATGAAGCGAAAACGAGCAGACCGTCCAGGCTGGAGGCGTGTCAAACGGCTGGGCTATCAAGAAAAATGGGTAGAAGCTCTGTCTTTTACCGGATATGCCGTTCGCTTGACGTTGGACGAAGTCAGTGACCCGGCGTTTATGCCGGTCGGAGGAAAAATGCTTTGTGTGGGCGACAGAGGTTATGTATATTTGCAGTATTTTCCACATGGGAAGCCCTACGCTGTGACCAAAATGCTGGATGAGCTGGGGAACACGGTGCAATGGTACATTGATATTTGCAAAGGCCATGGTAAGGACCAAAACGGCTATCTATGGTACGACGATCTTTATCTGGACATCGTCGTTTTGCCAGATGACAGCGTATATTTACTAGATCAGGATGAGCTGGATGAAGCGATGCAAAAAGGTGTCATTAGTGAAGTAGACCATCGTTTTGCATCCGAGGTCGCGGATGGGCTCATGACAGAAATTTTGGCAGGCAAGCGGGATGCTTTTGACTTTCCGAACTTCTTTGCTTAAAATAGTGGAGAGTTTTGGAATAGACAAAAAAAGGAGGGCAGGTTATGCGGAAAATAGCGTGGATGGACCTGTCTCATTCCTTTGACCCGAAGAACGAAAGCGATTTTGGCTTTCGTTCTTTTTTTACAGATAAGAATTTATAAGATTCTTATCCAGTATAAGCGCAACTAGGGCTACGCCATAGGCTTGGCGTAGCCAAGTTTTCTAATGTACGTTTGTAAAAAATGGGGAGAGGGGTGCACAGCATGCGTTACAAACGAGTCTTGGTCAAATTGAGTGGGGGAGCTGTAGCGGGCGACAACGGCTTTGGGTTCAGCCCGGAGCAGCTCGAGTATATCGCCGGTGAAATATTGGGGCTCCTGGATATGGGTGTCGAGGTAGCCATTGTCATCGGTGGGGGCAACATTTTCCGCGGCAACATGGCAGACATGTGGGGAATCGAACGGGTAGAGGCCGATAACATCGGGACATTGGCGACCGTCATCAACAGCTTGATGCTTCGCGGCGTCCTCAAAGCGAGAGTAAACCGAGAAGTCCGTGTCATGACTGCAGTCCCGATCAATGCGGTCGCGGAGCCATACATCCGTCTGCGCGCCGTGCATCATTTGGAAAAGGGCTACGTTGTCATCTTTGCAGGGGGAAATGGGCAGCCCTACGTCACAACAGACTATCCCGCCGTCCAACGTGCGCTGGAAGTCGAGGCGGATGCGCTCCTGGTTGCCAAACATGGTGTAGATGGCGTATTTACCGCCGATCCACGAAAGGATACAGAGGCAAAGCAATATACGGCGCTATCCTGCGACGAGGTCATTCGACAAGACTTGCGGGTGATGGATCAGTCGGCAATGATTTTGGCGCGGGATCACGGGCTGCCGCTACATGTGTTCAATTTCGATGAGCCAGGCGCGATGGTGAAAATTTGCCAGGGCGAACAGGTTGGCACGTATATCGCCAGGGACGTAGAAGTCACACTGAAATAAAGGGAAAAGCTCTCTCCAGCAGGAGGGAGCTTTTTCGTCTCGTTATACCAAGATGTGACCGCCTTCTACATGCAGCACCGTACCTGTGACGAAACTGTTTTGAAGAAGATACAGCACGCTCGAAGCGACGTTTTGAGCGGTACCGACCCGTTTGACAGGCAGCTTGTTACTTACTGTCGCATAAAATTGCTGGCGACTGTCTTCTGGCATTTTACTGCGAGACGGCGTATCGATAATGCCTGGAGAAACGACGTTCACCCGGATCGGAGCCAGCTCCAATGCCAGTGTCTGTCCGAGGTTCGAGACGGCAGCGTTGACGGCTCCCAATGCAGACGAGCCAACCATTGATTTGTATGCGACTACTCCAGAGAACAACGTAATCGTACCGTTTGGTGAAAGGTGAGGCGCTCCGTATTTGGCTGCGTAATACTGACCCCAAAATTTATTGTCAAACAGCAGACGGGCTTGAGCAGTCTCGGTTTGCAGGAAGGTGCCACTGGTCGTTTCCGCAGCAGTTACGATCAGATGATCAAACGTTCCGACCTGTTCAAAGAAGTCCTGAACTTGTTTTTCTTGGGTAGTGTCTAGGACATGAGCTGTTGCTCTCGGCCCTAGCTGTTTGAGAGCATGCTGCAATTTTTCCTCGGAACGACTGGCGATGATCACCTCTCCCCCTCTGGCGATGACTTCTCTGGCGGTTTCCAGACCAATTCCCGAGCTTCCTCCGATTACGACTACTTTTTGCTTATGTAACATGTGGTTTCCTCCTAGCGATTATGAGATGACCTACTTGAGGCGATACTCTTGTAGGTATAGTAAGTGCTTTTGCTTCATTTAGGGAAGTAGTGATATTTATTTCATATAGTTTCCGAAAGGGAAGTATTTTGCTACACTTGAAAAAACAAATGTAAGGGAGGACCCTGCAATGAATTCCGGTGAGCCGATCGTACTTACCAAGGGAACCCCAGGTGAAGCTTGTCCCATCGCGAAAACACTGGATGTGATCGGGACGAAATGGACCTTTCTCATTATCCGGGACTTGTTGATCGAAGGTACGATGCGATTTAGTGACCTGCTGAAATCGATGGACGGGATCAGCCCCAAGACATTATCTCTCCGTCTCAAGGAGCTGGAGGAGCATGGGATTGTGGATCGCAAAGTGTATCCGGAAGTGCCACCTCGAGTGGAATATACGTTGACAAAAAGAGGTCGACAATTGGAAGGCATCTTCATTGAGCTAAAAAGA